>JBJFGC010000390.1:0-2171 GCA_051892315.1 Eubacteriales bacterium | reverse complement strand
CGCACTTGAAGAAGCAAAATACAAACTGGAAAATTTCAGAGCAAACGTAAAAGAACTGGGCAGCGCGCTGCGGATTGACGAGCTGCGTGACAAGGCAGCCGCCCTCGAGGAAACCACCACCGCATCCGATTTCTGGAACGATCAGGAGAACTCCAGCAAGGTCCTGCGTCAGATCAAGCAAATGAAGGATAAAATCGCGGAATACAACGCCCTCGAAGGGAAACTGGAGGACACCATTGCCCTCGCCGAGCTTGCCATCGAAGCCAACGACGAGTCCATGATTGAGGAAGTCGAGGCCGAGGTCCGTGCCATTGAGCAGGAGGAAGAACGCATGCGCATCGAAATCCTGCTCTCCGGCGAATACGACGCGAACAATGCCATTCTCAGCTTCCATCCCGGCGCCGGCGGTACGGAGGCGCAGGATTGGGCGCAGATGCTCTACCGCATGTACACCCGCTGGGGCGAACGTCACGGCTACAACGTGAAACTGATCGACTGGCTGGACGGGGAGGAAGCGGGCTTGAAGTCCGCGACCATCATGATTGAAGGCGAGAACGCCTACGGCTATCTGAAGGGCGAAAACGGCGTGCATCGTTTGGTGCGTGTGTCTCCGTTTGACGCGTCGGGAAGACGTCACACCTCGTTCGCGTCCGTGGAGGTCATGCCGGAGTTTGAGGACGACAACACCATCGAGCTGAAGGATGAAGATCTTGAAATCACGGCGCACCGTTCCAGCGGCGCGGGCGGACAGCACATCAACAAGACCGACTCGGCCATCCGCATCATGCACATCCCGACGGGGATCGTTGTCGGCTGTCAGACCGAGCGCAGCCAGCTCCAGAACAAGGAAACCGCGCTCAAAATGCTGAAATCCAAGCTGATGGAAATCAAGCAGCGTGAAAAGCTGGACAAAATCGAAGATATCAAAGGGGTCAAGACCAACATCGAATGGGGCGCACAGATCCGTTCCTACGTTTTCATGCCCTACACGCTCGCCAAGGACACCCGTACCGGTTATGAAGACGGCAACATTCAGGCCGTGATGGATGGCGAAATCGACGGTTTCATCAACGCCTACCTCAAGATGAACGCGGCGAAGGAATGAGAATCGAATGGAGTTTTCCCGAGAAAGGGTACTTTTTCAAAAAGTACCCTTTCCAATTATAGGAATGAAATGATTATTTGACTGGTTTATAATTTATGAAAAAAGAAGAATCAAGGTTCGCGGAAGCGAATGTGTTCGAGGGAATGACTTCTCTGCGGGCGGTGCTTCACGCAATGGAGAACGGCGTCAGCGACCGGCGGATTCTGCGGGTTCTGGTGGACCGGGACCGGCGGAAAAGTCGGGCGAAGGAGCTTGCGTGGCTTGAATACCGGGCGAAGGAGTTCGGGTTTGACATCGTCGAGGAGACGGCGGAATTCATTGACTCCATGACGGTCGGGAATTCCCATGGCGGGATCGTGTTTGAATGTACGGCGCGGACCCTTCCCTCGCTGGAACGTGCGGAACACATCACCGGTGGGTTCTGGGTGATGCTGGAAGGGATTGAGGATCCGTACAATTTCGGATACGCACTGCGGTCGCTGTATTCATGCGGGGTGGACGGCGTCGTTCTGTCGCCGCGGAACTGGATGAGCGCGGCCGGGGTGGTCTGCCGTTCGTCGGCAGGTGCGTCGGAAATGCTGCCGTTTCTGGTGAGCGAATCGGGCAATCCGGCGGAGGCATTCAAAACACGCGGATACAAAATCGTGTGCGCCGGCATCCGGGATTCGGTTTCGTCGTTTGACGCGGAATTGAAAAAGCCCCTTCTGTTGGTCGTCGGCGGAGAAAAGCGCGGCATTTCCCGCGGACTTCTGGATGCGGCGGATCTGGTGGTCCGGATTGACTACGGACGGGCGTTCGGCGGTTCGCTGTCGGCGGCGTCAGCAGCATCGATTCTCGGCTACGAGATCCTGCGTCAGAACCGCTGTGATGACAAATAAAGAGTTGGAGAGGGTATCTTTTTGAAAAAGTTCTCCCTCTGAAACCTTTCCGCGAAAAACGCCGCCGGATTTGCATGAAAAAAATTTCGTAAATTCTTGACATTGCACGAAATATCGTGTACAATAAGAAAAAATGAAAAGGAACATTTTCTCGAGGAGGCGGTTTCATGCAGGACGTTTATCAGACC
>JBJFGC010000389.1:0-2172 GCA_051892315.1 Eubacteriales bacterium | reverse complement strand
GGGCTTTTTGAAAAAAGCCCCTCCCCGAACCCCACCTCAAAAACTTTCAAAAAAAGAACAGGAACAAGGTAGCGTATGGAGCAGGATTCTGGCTGCAAAACAAAAAACCTTCAAGGATATTTCCCTGAAGGTTTCATGGCGCGCCATGCAGGATTCGAACCTGCGACCTACCGGTTCGTAGCCGGGCACTCTATCCACTGAGCTAATGGCGCATATCCGGCCGGGATTGTTTCTGTTTCCCTCGGACTTCTATATAATACCACATTCGTTTCGCTTTGTCAATAGCTATTTATAAATTTTTTTGAATTTTTTTGTTTTTCTGCAGAGAGGGGAGCTCATAGGAATTTTTTGAAAAGTTTTTACATATTTTCTGTAGACGGAACGGGATTCGGATGCTATAATAACATGATTCAACAAAAATCAAAAGAAAGAAGGGAAAATGCAAGCAATGAACGATCGAAACAGCATTGATTTCAACAAAAAAACCGGCTTTATCTGCGATATGGACGGTGTGATCTATCACGGAAACCACATTCTTCCCGGGGTGCCGGAGTTTATCCAATGGCTGCACGATACACAGAAGGAATACCTGTTTCTTACAAATAACAGCGGCTACACGCCGCGAGAGCTGAATCAGAAGCTGGCCCGCATGGGGCTGGACGTTCCGGAAGAGCATTTTTATACGAGCGCTTTGGCTACTGCGGCGTTTCTGAAGGAGCAGGCGCCCGGATGCTCGGTTTTTGCCATCGGCGAAGCGGGGCTCCTCAACGCGCTCTACGACGCGGGCATCACGATGAACGATGTCAATCCGGATTATGTTGTGGTGGGAGAAGCGCGCTCCTATTCTCTCGATACCTTGACGAAGGCGACCAATCTGGTTCTGGCGGGTGCCAAGCTGATTGGTGCGAACTCCGACGTATCCGGTCCCATTGAGAATGGGATTGCGCCGGCTTGCCGTGCGCTGGTTGCGCCGATTGAAATGGCCACAGGGACGCAGGCGTATTTTTGCGGAAAGCCCAATCCCCTGATGATGCGCACCGGTCTGCGTCTGCTGAACTGCCACTCCGGCGACGCCGTTATGGTAGGCGACCGGATGGATACCGATGTGATTTCCGGTCTGGAAAGCGGCATGTCCACGGTTCTGGTCCTGTCGGGCGTTTCCAGTATGGAAACCCTGAAGACCTACGCCTATCGTCCCTCCCTTGTTCTGAACGGTGTGGGTGATATCGTCACGATGGCGAATACAATGAAATGAACGAAATAATAGCGGAGAGGGTGCTTTTTCCGGAAAAGTCCCCTCTCCTTGTTGTTTTCTGTTGCTAAAACGTGCGTCTTATTTTTCCGCATCCCTCGCTCTGCACCGCTTTACCCATTCGTCCCAGCGCGGGTCGGCAGTAATTTCGGCAGCAACGTCGTCGTATTCCGGCATCAGCCAGATGGGCCAATGGTCCGCAAGGGTTGGCGCGGTCTCGCCGGGAACCCAGCGGGCTCTTTCCAGTGGGACGTTTTCCAGAAGGGGCGAGGTATACGGATGTTCCGTTTCGTCCGCCAGCAGCGCATCGTAGGCCTTCGCGTGGGCAAGGGCTTCGTCGAGGGAGGCGAACGCTTCGTCATGCATCCCGCACCGCCATTGGTGTTCGGACAGATACAGCCGCAGCTCGCTCACGACGGCGTGAAACGCGCCCATGGTTCCACCGTCGAACAGCCCTTCCAGCAGTTCGATGGTTTTGGTCAGCATCCGTACCGGCAGGTCGCTCTGGAAATTCGACTCTTTACTCATGAGCGTGTAGACCATCTGGTTGGCGAATTCGTGCGCCAGTGCCAGCAGGGACGCGCCCTCATACCGGCTTTTTTCCGCGCCGTCGACGGCGCAGGACCGCAGAAGCTCACGGGAATAGCAAAGCGGCGCCATCCGTTCGGCGAGAGCGAGCCCTTTTTCGTATTCACCGAGGTTGCAGTAGAGCAGCGTGAGGCTGTAGGTGGAATCGTTGAGAAGGGCCGGATCGTTCGATTCGGCGAGGACGGTTTCAAACAGTTTTACGGCTTCCGTCCAGTAGTGATTTTCGAGGTGCCGTTCGATTTCGTGAACGAGAAAGCCGTCGTCGTTGTAGCGGAGATGCTCGTGCAGATGACGCCAGCCAGCTTCGGAGAGAGCGGCGGCAAGCTCATACT
>JBJFGC010000388.1:0-2173 GCA_051892315.1 Eubacteriales bacterium | reverse complement strand
TGAATCAGTTCAATCACGCGAATCTGCTGCACAATTTTCTCCGGCTTGATGAGAAGCTCCTCGCCGCTTACGAGATGGTTATAGAGATTCTCATAAAATTTTGCCGGCGCATAGTTGAAGGGAGAACCGTTCATGTCCTCCTCAAATTCGTTCCAGTTCAGCTTTTCCGAGCAATAGGCCGGTGAGAGACCGTCCGCGCCGCACAGCGGCTCGAAGGTGAAGGCAGGCATGGGTTTCTCGTCAAAATACTTCCACTTGATTTTCGACAGCGTCGCCGTAAGAGAACCGCGGGAACCGTGGATACGGTAGGTAAAATCGTTATACGCATCCGCGGGCGAGATCTCGAGGTCGATAAGCGGACGGTTCGGCGCGGTCAGGATGACCTTGGCGTAATCCTCGGCGTCCCCGGCAGAGTTGATGCGTTTGAGGACGGAGAAAACGTTCGGCATATCGTCCGTATTCAGCAGCTGCAGCGCCTGATCGAGCGGATGCGGACCGGTATTCAGGAGGCAGCCGCCGTAGTACCGGCGTGAGGTCTGCCAGTCCCAGCGTCTGCTGTAGCCGGAAAAATGAATGGTAATCTGCGCGATATCGCCAAGCTTTCCGCTGTCAAGAATCTCACGGATACGCAGAAAATACGGTGCAACTCTCGATTGCTGGAAAACCGTGAGGGTGACGTCGTTTTCCTGTGCGGTGCGGATCATATCCTCGCACTCGATGGCAAACTTCGAGAACGGTTTCTCCGAAACTACGTTTTTCCCATGACGGAGCGCGTCCATGGTGACAGGATAATGAAGGTAAGAAAAGGTCGAGTTGACCACGACGTCAATGTCGCTTCTTTTCAGAATCTCCCGATAATCCTCATACACGTCGCAGCCGTACTCCTGTGCCGCACGGTTCCTGCGTGCTTCGATCGTATCCGCGACCGCCGCCACGTGATACCGCTGTACGCCTTCCTCGCTCAGGAAATACCGTCCGTGAATATCACGTCCGCTCCTTCCCTGGCCGATGATGGCTACGTTCAGTTTTTGCATAGTCTTATATGTCCTTTCTTTCTGGAGTTTTTTCTTCGTGGGAGTTTCTCCGGGACTCTGCCCGACGTACTCCTTTCCTATTTTGATTCCATAATCTCCTCTCAGATTTCCGCGCCGCTGTCCGCGTCACAGTAGAGAACCGCATGCGGGTGACGTCGAAGAACAGACGCAGGACAGTCGGGAGTGATGGGACCAGTCACTGTACGCAGAACGGCTTCACGCTTGGTGGACGCGGGAACACTGCAGAACATGTGCCGCGCCGCGGTCAGCGTCGGAATGGTGAGCGTCAGCGCGTGCGTCGGAACCTCACTAAGGGTCGGGAAACAGCCGTCGTGAACCTGTTGGAGACGACAGACCTCGTCCAGTGCAACCGCTTTGACCAAAGCGGGATCGTCGAAATCTGCCACCCATGGATCATTGAATGCAATGTGACCGTTTTCACCAATGCCGAGACAAACAATGTCCACCGGATGACGGAGCAAAAGCTCGCCGTAGCGTGCGCATTCCGCTGCCGGATCCGCTGTGCCGTCCAGGCAATTCACCGACCGAAACGGAACCAGATCGAAAATGTGTTCCCGCAGATAATAGGAAAACGACTGCGGCGACGTGCCGGACAGCCCCACGTATTCGTCCATATGGCAGGCGTTCACGCGCCCCCATTCGATCCCATCCTCACGCACCAATGCTGCCAGCGTCTCGTTCTGCGACGGCGCCGCTGCAAAAATCATGGAAATTTCACTTTTTTCCCGAAGCAGCTCCCGCATTGCTTGTGCAATATCACGGGCTGCCGCCTCCCCCATTTCCGTCCGGTTTCTGTACACCCGTACGTCCAGGGCATCCTTTTGAAACTGTTTCAGGAGCATCGCTTTCTCCTTTTTCCTTTTTTGATGATACTATGATAATAGCATACAAAGTCGAATCCGTCAAGGGAAACGAGGAAAAAAACGGTACCTTTCCATCCGCCTCATTCGTTGGAATGCTCTTCCATCCATTGATAAATGGCTTTTTTCACTGGCATGGAAATGTTTTGCGGAATTTCATCTGCCCTGAAAAATCTCAGACATTCTACCTCGCCTTCCTGACACTTCAAGGTACCCGAATAATTTCTGCATAGGTAAACAATATCAATGTTGGAAACC
>JBJFGC010000387.1:0-2179 GCA_051892315.1 Eubacteriales bacterium | reverse complement strand
TTACCATCTTCATGCGAAAAAGCCCAGCCGTAGCTGGACTTTTTCGACAGACTGATGCACAGAATTCTGCCTTGAGCAGAAATCTGTGCATTTTCTTTATCCGCAAACCGCTCAAAGAGAGACACGCAGATAGCGATGAACACAAAAACCAGAGCCCCAAATTCAAAAGAGATAAAAAACGCAATTTAAGAACCTTAAACACGACTTTAAACACAACATTCGAACTCATCTAAGAATAATTCGACAAGACGCATTTCGCTGCGCCGCATAGCCAATGTGGAGAGCGAGCGAACATGCATCACTGAAGGAGAAGGTCGGTGCCCGTCCGTGGGCGCCAAAGAGGGATTTGGGGTACTGCCGCAAAGCAACAGCGCCCTGAATCAAAACCGTGCGCGAGCACATCGGAGGAGTAACGGCAAAGCCTCAGCAACCAGCTGCGGTTTTGCCCGCGCTCCTTATCCCAGCACTGACCGCAGGGTCAGGTAGAGCCGGGCGAAATATCCCGGTCGAAGCACCAAACATTAATATGCAAGTTAGACAGGAGGAAAATCACTATGAAAAATAGAGCTAAGAGCCTGAAGAGGGCCGTTGTCGATTCTCTGAAGGCTATTTTTAGGATTGGCACGAGCAAGAAAAAGGCCCGCGATGAGGAAAATCGGAAGGCCCGCGAAAAGGCGCGGGCCGCCGGGAAGAGTGAAGAGGAAATCAAGCAGATGCCCTGGCTGCCGAGCCCGTTTATTCATTCCATCGGTACCTATTATCAATACAGGGCCATTTGCTGGAAATATGTGGAATGGCTGGCTGAGAACCATCCGGATGTGCAAAAGCTCCATTATGCCCTGCGACAAGGCTACGCCCGTGAATACGTTCAGTTGATGATTGAGCGCGGATTGGCTCCAAGCACCATCGCCAGAACGACTTCCGCGCTGGCCAAGCTGTACCGGTGCCGCGCTTATGAGATTCACAACGCACGGCCGGAGAGGCGGTATGCGGAATTCACAAGATGCCGCGGTTATTCAGAGGATGACTACGCGGAAGATTTGGAAAAATATGGCGTAATCGTCGAAGTCTGCCGAATGATTGGAGTAAGACGGGTTGAACTCCGGCACATCTATCCGGAATGCTTTCAGGAGGATGCTTCCGGAAAACTGTATGTCCATCTGGACGGCCACAAGCAGCATTGCAAGGGTGGCAGAAGTCGGGATGTAGTGATTCTCGACTGCAATCAACAGCGGATGCGTGAGATTTTAAAGAATTTTGAGCCCGGTAAATTGATGTTTCCCAAGGTTCCTTCCCACTTGAATGTGCATGCCATCCGTGCGTTTTATGCGATGGACTATTACGATGCGATTGCGCGCCCCATTGAGGAGATTCCTCTTGGGGAGCGGGTTCCGCTCAAACATCCTAAAACGGATAAGCGGCGTCCGAATCAAGTTCGGGATACTGCTCCCGCCATTTATCAACGGCGTTCAGATGGACGGCAGTTCGACCGAAAATCTCTCCTGATAGTCACTGAATCCCTCGGTCACGACAGGGAAAATGTGATAGTCCAAAATTATTATCGCTGATGCATATAAAAAGCCCGAAACGCCAAGCGTTTCGGGCTTTTTATATGAGTAGACTCCTGTAATTTTGATGTAGCGTATGGTTTAATATGGGTGGGGTACATCAAGGTCGGAAGCAGCCTCCATCTTGAACTTATCCATGGCGGCGCGGGCCTCGGGGACATTCAGCTTGTTGCTCTTGTTAGACATAATCTCTGACTCCTTTTCTCAAATGAACTTGCGTTGGATTGGGTATCGCGAGCATAGTTTGACTCGAAAAAAGGAGAATATGCCCCGTTTTTGTCGGAAATTTTTGCTAATGCGATGCAATCGGAAGCTGCCGCCCGGATCATCCGGGCGGCTGCCTTTTCTGCTCAGGGTTCGGTTGCCGGAGGCGTCTGTCCGGCGGCAAGGCGGATGAACTTCTGCATCGCCAGCGTCACATAGCGGTTTTTGCGGTAGGAGATGTACACCTTCCGGTGGGCGGCCTCCCGGTCCAGCTTGTAAAAAACCATCCCGTCGCCGTTGTCCAGTGCCTTGATGCTGGTGTCCGAGGCGAAGGTGACGGCCTGGTTCTGGCGCACCAGGTCCAGGGCCGTCACCAGCTGATTCGCATGGAGATGGCTCTTCGGCTC
>JBJFGC010000386.1:0-8534 GCA_051892315.1 Eubacteriales bacterium | reverse complement strand
AGCTGGAGTGTGTTAATCTCTACATCGGCGGCTGTTCCCTGGAAACCCATGCAGCCAATCTTCTCTCCGGCGCACCGTCCTATGCCCTCGAAATCAACGGTGAATTTACAAAGCAGATGGTTTCTCTCCCCGATGCGCTGAATCACACCTGTTATGACATCGTTACCCTCCAGCAGGCAAGCCATTTCAGCGGAATGCCGGAAACGTACTATCCTTATCTCACCGCTCTTGCCGATGCCGTTCGCGCGGCTCAGCCCGCGGCACGGCTGATGATCCATGAAACCTGGGCCTACGAAATCGACAGTACCCACGGTGCATTCGGTAACTATCACCGCAGCCAGCGCGAAATGTATGAACGTCTCCGAGCCGCTTATACCGAAGCAGCAGAAAAAATCGGCGCGGGCATCCTCCCGGTCGGGGACACGGTGCAGTACCTGCGGGAAAACAAGCCGGAGTTTGACTATGCTCACGGCGGCATCTCCCTGAACCGCGACGGATTTCATCTCTCCATCCCCGTCGGACGCTATCTCGCGGCCTGCGTGTGGCTGGAAACGCTCTGCGCAGCGGACGCGCGAAACATCTCCTTTGTACCGGACGGCACGACGGAAAAAGATGCAGAGCTGCTTCGCCGTGTGCGCGATTATGTGCATGAATATGTGATTTTATCAAAATAAATCACATAATTCACATATTCGGGGTGTGTTTAACAAAGCTCAAATTTCGCGTATCTTCTTGTGCACATTCACGAAATCTTCTCTTTTTTTAAGGCATTTTGCACCAATAACATTCCAGTCTCCATGAAAATTACGGCAAATCATAGAATTGACGAGAAATGTAAATAGTGTTATAATATACGTGTGAAAACAAACACAAATAACACAAGGAAGTGCAGAACGATATGCTTTATCTCATTGACACAGCCGACCTCGATTCGATCAAAAAGTGCATGGAATATTTCCCCATCTCCGGTGTCACCACCAATCCTACCATCATTTCCCGTGAAAAAACCGATTTCCGCACCTTACTCTACTCCATCCGTGAAATCATCGGCGACGACAAAATGCTCCACGTACAGGCAACCGCAACCGAAGCAGACGACATTGTGAAGGAAGCAGAGCTGGTAAAGAATGTCGTCCGCGGAAATTTCTACATCAAGATTCCAATCACCCGTGAAGGACTGCGTGCGGCCGCACTCTGCAAGGACAAGGGCATCGGTGTTACGATGACCGCGATTTTCACGCAGCAGCAGGCGCTCATTGCCGCATCGGCCGGCGCGGATTTCGTCGCTCCCTATATCAACCGCCTCGACAATATTGTATCCGATGGTGTCCGTGTCGTGGAAGAAACCATTGATATTTTCCGAAAATACAATGTGAAAACGCGGATTCTTGGTGCAAGTTTCAAGACTGTCGAGCAGGTTCATAAGGTTTCGATGGCCGGCGCCCATGCCGTCACCATCAATCCCGACCTCTTTGACATGCTCATCTACCACCCGCTGACCTATTACGCCATCGACGACTTCACCAAAGACTGGGAGTCCGTCTACGGCGACGCGAAGGTTTCGGATTTGCTGGGAGAAAAATAAGACTCCCGGAAAGATGTTCTTTGAAAAACATCAGTTGTCCCCCCAAAAACAAAGCAAAGAAGGTGCAGTTCCAACATTCTGCACCTTCTTTTATTTCCTGCAACATGGCGAAGTCTTATAAGGAAAGGGGGACAGGAAAAGCTTTCTTCAACATTTTCCTGCGTCCTTCTCCCCTGTCAATCGATCTCCTCGATTTCGTATTCGGTCGAGCCGAGACCATGGCGGACGGCCGCTTCAACGGTATGAATACCATTGCGGGACTCCATCCGTTCAATCAGCGCCGCTTTGCCCGGGTCGGAGGAAGCGTATACGGCATCCACACAGGCCTTGTCCACCGCGACGGGGTCGAGGGAGGCGAAAATCCCGATATCCGCCATTTCCGGATCCTGCGGATGCGCATCGCAGTCGCAATCCACGGACAGCTTATTGGCAACGTTGATGTAGACGATGTTCTCGCGGCCCATGTAATCCATGACGGAACGGTCAGCGTCCGCCATCGATTCCAGGAAAGAGTCGTGGTCGGCCGTCCACAGCTTGTCCGGATCGCCTGCGCCGTGAATAACCGCCTTGCCGTGGGACGACGCAATTCCGATGGACATATTCTTGAGCGCACCGCCGAAGCCGCCCATCGCGTGACCCTTGAAATGGGAGAGCATCAGGATGGAGTCGTAGCGGTCCAGATGACTTCCGACGTAATTTTCCGTAAGGTGGAAACCGTCTTTCACCGGCAGAGGAAGCTCACCCTCCTCGTCGAGAAGGTCACACGGCGCGATGTCTGTGAAGCCGTGGTCACGGATGGCCTGCCAATGGTCTTCGGACGAATACCGCTTTCCCTGATACGCCGTGTTGGCTTCCACGATGGTCCCGTTCAGCCGTTTCACCAACGGACCGATGAGCGCCGGCTGAAGAAAATTGTGACCGCCCGGTTCGCCGGTGGAAATTTTGACCGCGACCTTCCCCTTCAGCGCAACGTTCAGCGCGTCATAGATTTTGTTCAGCCCGTCAGCAGAAATGTCTTTTGTAAAGTACACCTTGGATTTCATACATTCTTTCCTTTCTTAAATATAGCAAGATATGGGTGAAATTACGGTTTGCGAATTTTACTGGATGCAATAAACCCCATCCGCCTCTGTGGTGAAGACGGTTTTGTAGAATTCGGTTATGGCGCGGATCATGTACAGGGTGTCCGCGCAGCCGGCGGTTTCGTAAGAGGAATGCATCGCGAGCTGGGCCAGGCCGATGTCGACTGTGTTCAGCGCCACGTTGGTGTTCGAGAGGGAGCCGAGCGTGGAACCGCCGGGCATGTCGCTCCGATTGGCAAAACGCTGAACCGGGACGTCCGCTCTGCGGCAGATTTCTTCAAACAGCGCGGTGGAAAGCGCATCGGTGGTATACTTCTGCGCCGCGTTGGATTTGATGACGACTCCTTCGTTCATGTGCGGCGCGTTCTGACCGTCGGAAAATTCGGGATGATTCGGGTGTTTCGCATGTCCGTTGTCCGCGGAAACCATAAACGAGGACGCGAGTACCCGCCGGATATCCAGCTCAAATGTCTCACAGATCCGGCTCAGGGTATCGAACAGGAACTGCGAGTTTGCGCCCTGTTTGGTCGAACTGCCGGTTTCTTCGTTGTCGAACGCGGCGTAGACGGCGAGGGACTTGCATTCCTCCGCGGCATTCACAAGCCCTCTCAGTGTCGTGTATGCACACTGAAGGTTATCGATGCGCGGACTGGAAAAGAATTCACTGTCGGCGCCCCAGATAGAGGAGGGTGTGCGGTTATACAGGTACAGGTCCGACACCGCGATGTCCTCCGCTGCACAGCCGATTTCTTCGGCGAGAAGGTTTTTCAAACTCCCCTTGCCGGATTTCGCGGAGTAGAGAGGCATGAGGTCGGTGGCAGGATTGTAAGCAAATCCGCTGTTGATGCTGCGGTTCTGATGAACGGCGACGTTGGGAATCAGAACAAGGTCGCGTTCGATTTTCACGAGCTTCGCGGTAAACTTTCCATCTGTCTTCACGATGACGCGGCCGGCAACGGACAGCGGACGGTCGAGCCAGGTGGAGTGAATCATCCCGCCGTACCCTTCAACGTTGAGTTTGATGTATTTGCCGAATGCTTCGGACTCATACTCGGTTTTGAGCTTGAACGTGGGACTGTCGGTATGGCTGGCGGTAATCAGAAAGGATTCCGCGAAGGTTTCCGGGATAACGAACGCGAGGATGGAGGAGAGATTGCGGGTCACATAATATTTCCCGCCGCGTGCGAGATTCCACGCATCGGATTCGTTCAGGCGGGAAAAGCCTGCTTCGTCGAGCAGTTTTGCGGCAGAATCGACGGCGTGAAACGCGGTAGGGCTGTTTTCGATGAAGGTGAGCAGCTCACGGGTTACGGTGATGTTTTCGTTTGTCATAAGTTTCTCCGTTTTTGATGGTCACAGGTTTTCTTTTTTATTTTTCATACAGTTTCTCAGATCGTCCAGCCGGAATCGGTATGGAACGTGGCATAAAAACGCTCTGCCGCCGCCCGGCCTCCATTTCCGTTCGGGTGAGGACCGTACATAGGTTTATTGCCGAGGGCAAAGCTTGCGTCAAGCGAGGATTCCAAATCGAACACACGGCAGCCGTGCAGTTTTGCAATGTATGGAATTGCCATATTGACCGCGCGCCACTCCCGGTATTCTTCCGGGGAGAAGTCAAACGGCGGAACGGTCGAAAGAATCACCTCGGTACCGGATGCCTGTAATTTTTCAATCAGGCTCTCAAGGACAGCCGTTACTTCTCCGGCAGTGGAACGGTGATCCGAACCATACGAACCGTGCAGAATATCGTTCACGCCATAGGTCAGAACCACGACATCCATCTGTTTTCCTTTGTTCAGCCACGCTCCGTCCGTGGCCGCGTCCGCGCCTCTGCCCCATCCGAGGCCGAGATTCCAGACCGCATACGTGGGATTGAGCATCTTTGAAATCTGTGCCGCCCACATTTCGTAAGCGTTATTGGTGGTAGCGCACCCCTGCGTAATCGAGTCGCCCATAAACGCTACGGTCTTCTTTACGCTCCGGTCGCATCCGAGCAGGGCGGGCATGGGACATTCCATCCGAAAGTCGTATCCATCGCCAAAATCCGTAAACGTCGGCACCTGACTGTCCGGAGTACAGGGAATCCTGTCCCCCTCCAGCTCCCATTCCCAGACGAGGTAGTGGTTTTCCGGAACGGCGAAAGGAATCTCATCACTCCAGAACCGTTCATCCGGCGCCACGCTGCGATCCGGTCTTCCGTCAAAGGTCACCGGTGTACGGGACATCCCTTTCCCGGATTCCACGGCCCGATCGCTGATTTCCCCGCCGTCCGCAATGCTTGCCGAACGGATCTTCCAGTTTCCGCCGCTCTTGTTCCGGTAAGCAACCGTACCGTCCGCGAAGGTACTGTCAACCGTATTGCTGAAAAAAAAGCGCCAGTTGTATGAGCCGCATACGTCGGGCTTGAAATACGCGCGTGCCCGGAAGGTACGAGATTCGCCGAATTCGAGGAGATAGTTCGCACCCGTTCCGCAGGCCACGTTAGAAACGTACTTTTTAAACATATGGTGATTTCCTCCCTGTCGGATTTATGGGGTCATTATACCACGTTTTTCCGAAGTGTGCAACCTTATCTTGTAAAAAATCACTCCTTCCAAAAACGCATAAAAATTTTTCCTTCCCCTATACAATTTCTCCATTCTGTGTTATAATAACTCCAACATTTTACTCCCGCCAAAGGAGAACATCACATGAAAACTTACGATATCGCCGCCTACATCTGGCCCTCCTACACCGGCCGCGAGCCGCGCACCCTTCCCTTCTGGGAAAAGGGCATGGGTGAATGGCAGACGGTCCTCTCCGCCGAAAGCCGTGTGGAAGGGCAGAAGCTCCCCCGCACTCCTCTCTGGGGCACTGTCGACGAAGCGGACCCCACCGTTATGGAATTCCAGATCAAAGAGGCCCTGCGCCACGGCGTCAACGTCTTCATCTACGACTGGTACTGGTACGACCGCCGTCCCTTTTTGGAACAGTGCCTGAACGACGGCTTTCTCGGCGCGCCGAACAACACAGACATGAAGTTCTACCTCATGTGGGCCAACCATGACGCCACCTTCCTCTGGGACAAGCGTATCTCCGACCGCAGCGGCGTCATCTGGCAAGGTTCCCAGCCGCCGGAGGAATTCCGCACCGTCTGCCGCCGTGTCGTTGACCGATACTTCACCCGTCCGAATTACTACAAAATCAACGGCTGCCCCGTCTTCATGATTTATGACGTCATGAACCTGATGCGCGGACTGGGCGGCGTGGAAAAGACCCGCGAAGCGCTCGATTGGTTCCGCAGCATCGTGAAGGAAGCCGGATTTCCCAATCTGCATTTGCAGCTGACCATCTGGAGCGAGCACGCGGTCAACGTTTCCGGCGTCGACTCCGGCCGTACCGGCTCCACCCGCGACATCGTTCCGGCTCTCGGGTTTGACTCCATCACGCATTATCAGTTTGTCCATTTCGTCAACTGCAACCGCGCCTATCCCGAAATTCTGCCTGACGTGGCACGCGAATGGGAACGCATCCGTGCCGAATACAACGTGCCCTACTACCCGCACGTTACCATCGGCTGGGACAACAACCCGCGTTATACCCATCTTGTCGGGCCGATCATGACCGACAACACACCCGAAAACTTCAAGAAGGGGCTGGAAATGGCGAAGGAATACAGCGACCGCTGCAACGACGTTCCGCTCATCACCATCAACAGCTGGAACGAGTGGACAGAAATGAGCTACCTCGAACCGGACGATGTTTACGGCTACGGTTATCTCGAAGCGGTACGCGACGTTTTTGGGGGACAATAAGATGAAGCTGGTGGTTCTTTTTGGTCCGCATGCGGTCGGGAAAATGACCGTCGGTGAAGAACTGGCGAAAAAAACCGGTTTGAAGCTGTTCCACAATCACATGTCCATCGAAGGGATCTGCGATCTTTTTGCGAATTATCCGGCTGACCGCCGCGAACTCACGCACCTCCTTCGTGAAGAAGTCTTCACGCGGTTTGCCAAAACCGACGAATACGGTATGATTTTCACCTTCATGTGGGCGTTGGACGACGAAAATGACGCCAGGTATCTCGAACATGTTGAGGAGATTTTCCGTTCCGCCAATCCGGAAACCGAATTTTATTACGTGGAGCTGGAAGCGGACAAAGAGGTTCGTCTCGTGCGCAACCGGACGGAAAACCGCTTGCGGAACAAACCCTCCAAACGGAACTTGGAAGCGTCGGAAAAACTCTTTCTGCAATTGGAGGAACGGTACCGTCTGAACTCATACCCCGGCGAAATCCGGAAAGAGCATTACCTTCGCCTGAACAATACCGTTCTTCCGGCCGAGGAGGCGGCAGAGCAAATCCGGACATTTTTCGCTTTATAGGGAAACGAAAACCGTTGATTGTGCGGTATAAAGAAAAGATACATTTTTTTCTTCCTTTTTTCGTAATCTTTTATTCAAACCCTTGACTTTTCGAAAAATTTATGGTATAAGTATAAATAACGTATCAATGCCTGTGCAGTCTTTCTGAGCTCATACACGGAGCAGCGATGCGACATTGAAAGGATGGTTCAAGATCCATGAAAAAAGCTCTCACGATGCTGCTGGCTGCTCTTATGACTGCCTCCACAATGGCAATCGCAGCCTCCGCAGCAGACCCCACAATCCTGTGGGATTTCAACTCCGATGAAGAAATCGCATCTATTATGAGCGGCGCCAACTCAGTTTCCTATTTTGGTGACACCATTGACGACGTAGAATGCTTTGAATTCATCGCGTCCGGCAACGACCCGTACGTTACAGTCAATACTCCTGCAGACAGTGTAGACGACGTTCTTTGGGCTAAGGCAAGAGTTAAGAACCCGAGCTATGCAACCGCTATCGAACTTTTCGGCGCAACCAACGGCAGAGGTCTTACCGGTTCTGAATGCACGCACATTGACATCGTTCCCGAATCCGACCAGTGGTACACCTACCTCATCTACATTCCGGATGAGAACGTAAGAACCGTTAACGCATACAAGGATCCGCAGTACGCCATCACCGAACCCTACTGGGAAGGCACGGTAGAATCCATTCGTCTCGACCCGATGTGGAGAGAGGGTGACGACGGTTCCGACGCTGGCGGCAACATGGCAGGCGGCGAAAACATTTACATCGACTACATTGCTTTCTTCCCGACCAAGGAAGATGCTCTGGCATTCCGTTCCGAACTTGACAATTATGCATTCCCGGAACAGGCAGGCGACACAGCTGCTGAAGCAGAAGCTCCCGCAGAAGAACCCGCTCCGGTTGAAGTTGAAGAAGCTCCGGTCGAAGTAGTTGAAGAACCCGCTCCGGCTGAACCCGAAGTAGAAGAACCTGTACTGGTTGCAGAAGAAACTGTAGTTACTCCTGTTGAAACAACCGCTACAACGGCTCCGCAGACCTTCGACATGGGCGTTATGGCTGCAGTCGTTGCTCTCGTTTCCGCAGCAGGTTATGCAATCTCCAAGAAAAGATAACTTCTGAATCTTCTCATTTTCCAAAACTCCTCATCCTCTGGATGGGGAGTTTTGTTTTGGATGGGGAGTTTTACGTAATTTTTACACATTTTTTGTTCAAAAAGGAAAGACAAATATACTTTTTATGATAGAATATAGTACAGTAAATCTTATTTGAAAAAAGGTGGCTCATTGATTATGAAAAAGCTTCTTACCTTCGCTCTCGCGGCTGTTATGACCGCATCCATCCTCCCGTTGGCAGTTACGGCAGAAGAAACCGTCGTAACGGATGGTCTGGTTGCATACTATGACGGCACAAATAACACCGGCAGTGGTCAGGATATGGAAACCGGCGTCTGGAAGGATCTCTCCGGCAAGGGGTTGGATTTCGAGGTAGAACTCGAC
>JBJFGC010000385.1:0-8536 GCA_051892315.1 Eubacteriales bacterium | reverse complement strand
CAATTATTACGGCGATATCCGCACCGTGGACGTCGCCGTCAACCGCCTTCGCAAGAAGCTCGAAAAGGATCCCGCCAATCCGGAGTACATCATGACCAAGCGTGGGGTTGGTTATTACCTCTGCGCCAGATAAGCCGCTATGTTTAAAAGTTTGTACTTTAAAATTGTCCTGATCCTTCTGATATTCATTATCGCGGTCATGTGCGCGGTCAGCGCCATTCTCATGAATGGAGTCACGTCGTTTTACATTGACGATTTTACCGCGCAGATGCGCGAATGCTTTGACGCCGACGGCCTTCTCATGATGGAACTGGAGCAGGCGTCCGCGGGGGTTCAGTACGCAGAAAACATGAAGCAGGTGCTGGCCTCCTACGGCAGCATCCTTGGGATTGACCAGTACCGGAACTATTATGTTCTCAACACCGACGGCGAAATGCTGGCCGGATCCGACACCGCCCTGGGCGCCAGTTTGCCCGTCACGCCGAACATTCTCTCTGCCATCAACAATTCCAGCGAAAACATCAGTATGGGCGGCATGGATTACGCGGACTGGGCGGTCCGTCTGAACCGGGACGGCGCCGACTGCATCATCTATATCAAAGATTCCCTTGAGGAAATGCGCCAGCTCAATCAGATGCTGTTTTCCATCATTTTGCAGGCGATGTTTCTGGGAGTCCTGATTGCCGTGCTGCTGTCGTTCTTTCTGGCCAAGTCCATTTCATCCCCGCTGCAAAGTCTCACGTACGACACCCAGCTCGTCGCATCCGGAGAATTCTCACATGAAATCGAGGTCCGATCGTCCGACGAAATCGGGGTTCTGGCTGACAATTTCAACGATATGAAGGAACGGCTGCGCGCTACGCTGGAGGAAGTGGACGGTGAGCGGGAAAAACTCGATACGGTCCTCTCCTGTATGCGGGACGCGGTGCTCGCGTTTACTGCCGACGGGCATGTCCTTCATTTCAACACCAGTGCGGTGGAACTGTTCGGCGATTCTCTGGAACGGGATGAACTCAGTATGGAGCAGTGCTTCGAGACGCTCGACATTCCTCTGGCAATTGAGGGAAACAGCATCCGGCTCACTTCTCCCGACGCGGCGGCTGAGACCACAAAAGACGGTTTTATTTTCCGCGACCGCATCTGTGGTGTGCGTGTCTACGATGTCAGTTTCGGCGTTATCCGGTACGTTACAGGAAAACGCGCGGCATCCGGTTGTGTGATTATCATCCACGATGTCACCGGCCGGTACGAGCTGGACGAAAGCCGCCGTGAATTTGTTTCCAATGTGTCGCATGAGCTGAAAACGCCGCTGACCTCCATCAAGGCGTACACGGAAACGATTCTCTCCGAGCCGGATATGGATTTGGATACCCGGCAGGACTTTCTCGGCATCATTCTCAGCGAAAGCGACCGCATGACCCGTATCGTTTCTGACCTTCTGGTGCTGTCGCGTCTGGACAACAAGAGGACGGTTTGGAACATTGAAACCTTTGACCTCAAGCAGTCGGTCCGCCATCTTTGCGAGGTCATGCGCGGTGAGCTCGGTGACCACAACCACCGCATCACCTTCGGCTGTGACCGCAGCCTTCCGCCGATTACCGCAGACAAGCAGCGCATTGAACAGGTGGTTCTGAACATTCTCTCGAACGCCATCAAATACACGCCTGACGGAGGACAAATCGACATCAAGCTGACCCAGCTTCCGAAGAAATTTGTCCGACTGGATGTCACGGACAACGGCATCGGCATTCCGGAGGAGGACATTTCGCACCTGTTCGAGCGGTTTTACCGGGTAGAAAAGTCACGCACGCAGGACGCTGGCGGGACAGGCCTTGGTCTTGCCATCGCAAAGGAGCTTGTGGAAGCACACGGCGGCCGGATTTCCATTAAAAGCAGTCTGGGCGAGGGAACCACCGTAACCATTGATCTTCCTGTGGAATGCCATCTGGAAAAGAACGAGCGAAAATCATCATGAAAAAACGAATTTCCTATGACCTTGCCGTCCGAATCGCGGTTCCGGTTCTCTTTGTTGTCCTCTGCATCCTTACCATCCTGACGATTGTTACCATTACCGGAAGCAATTCCGAAGAGGCTTTGTTTGACCTCGCCGGACTGACCAACGAGACCCGCCGTGAGGAAATCGACGTGTCGGAGTATCTGCTTCCATCGTTTATCGGCATTACCGCCGGCGGAAAACGGCTCGGCGTTTCGGCCTCACGCAATCTTGTCTCTGAACTGTACCATCTTCTGACACCGACGATTTACAGTGCTTTGTCCGACACGCTTCCCATGTCGGACGACATCTGGGACGACCATACGTCGGCGGAAAACTCTGTCTATATCAAATTTCACAGTGAACTGCCGGACGGAATCATCGCTCTGTTTGCAGGGCTGTCTCTCGGCGAGGAAGAACCCACCGTGCGGTTTGATACCGGGATTTATGAAATGTTTATCCTGCCGTATACCTCCGGCACGTCGGAAACGATCCTTGTGACCCGAAGCGGCGCGGGAGAAATCCGAAAATACGCAATTCCGAATCACGAAACCTCCGTGAGCGTGAACGAACTGGAACGGTTTGTGCGTTCCTACGGTTCCGGCATGTCAGAATTCCGGTTCAATGAGGGAAAATACGACAACGCGGCCTGGACCGAGCCGGTGTACACCGATGGACTTTATACCCGTGCCATTATTATGACCGACGGTACAGCGGCTCTCATTCAGAACAGCGCGGAGGAGAGAGAATCCCTGCTGCGCGTGTTCGGCTTCAATCCGGACAAGCTCCTCAACGTTCACGAGGAGGAGGACGGTTCCAGCAGCTATTACGATACGCAGGGAATTCTCTATCTCCGTGACAACTCGTTTGAATATGTTCGTGCTTCCGCGGAAAGCGGTATGAAGGTCAGCGATCTTCTGGGCGGGGCATCTTCCGCATCGAACCCGCTGGCGGAATACGTGCGTGCATCTGTGCTCCTGTTCGAGGGTATCGACGCCATCAACAAAAATTTCAGCGGCGGAGACGCGGACATTCTCCTTGAATCCGCTTCGTCCCGGAACGGGGAAGTTACGCTGCGGTTTCTGTATGTTCTCGACAACATTCGCATTTCCGGTGCCGAGACTGCCTATACGATCACTTTTTCTGCCGGAAATGTCCGCTCTGCTGTGCTTTCTACCATCGCGGTGCGCGTCCTCGGCGAACGGGAAAAATCCTTTACCGAGTGGTGGTTTCTTTCTGCCTTGGATACGTTCTGCCGGGATGTCCGCCTTGTGTACCGCAGCGATTACGTATCCGAATCCGTTTCGGCGGAGTGGGCGGCGGAGGCTTTGGTCTCCATGGAAACGGATGTCTCTCTGTTGAATAAAAACGAAGCCGCCGCACCGGAATCGGAGGAAGAACATGGAAGCTAACCGAATTATGAGCGTTCTCGCCGTTGTTTTGCTTGCTGCGTGTACAATCGTCGCGGTAACGCTGGGCATCGTGCAGCATGACAGAGACTATGTCCCCGAGGAGGCTATCCGTGACCTCGTGGAAATCATGGCGCGCGACGGCATTTCCATCGACCCCGCTATCATTTCGCCGAAGCGGGGGGAGGGGACCGTCTACGTGTTTGACTCGGAGGGGTACAACGGTACGGTGGCTGAGCTTTTAAGCGGTTCACAGATCCGGGACACTTACGTCATTCCCAACGGCGGCGAGCTTCTGGTATTGGAAAACGGCGACTGCTGCGAGTTCGGGGAAAACTTCACTTTCCGCTATCGTGCGGCGAACGCGGACGATTTTTCGCCGAACATTCTTGATCTGCGCTATTACGCCAATCCGAAAACCGAAGCGGAGGCGCAGGAGTCCGTCGCGGCGGTGAAAACGTTTCTGGCAAACGGGAGCCGGGAGTTCAGCAGTGACGGCAAGCTCAAGGTCGCGGTGATTATCGATGGAATCTGGGAGGTTTCCGGCATCGAATACGTCCTTTGCTCCCGTACCATTGACGGTGTGGCGATTACCGGCAATCTTGTTCTTTGTACCGTCGAGAACAAAAAAGTGACCGCAGCCTACGGAACCTGGTGCTTCTTTACCCCCGGCACTTCCCATTCCGCACAACTCTCCGATCTTATAAATATACTGTTTAATGTGAAAAAAAATCTTTCGTCCGACGCCGCGTATGACTCCGCTCCCATTCCTGATCCCATATCCGACGCGGAACTTATGCCGGAGCTCTCCGACGGCGCCGCGGGTGCCGCCGCTTCCATCACCACCACCACCATTGAATCCATCAAATCCTGTTATTCCCTGTATTTCTTTGGAGAAGAAGAAAGCTTCTGCCTGATCCCCTGCTGGCAGATTACCACAGACAATCAGGGAGAACTGATTTACAATGCAATTGATGGTACATTATACACAATTATACAGAAGTAACGAATGGAGTATATGGCAAAAAACGCTAACACATGTGAAATTTGTGAAAATCCTTCAAAAAACTCTTTCATTTGAGAGGGGAAGCTGTTATAATATA
Organism: Eubacteriales bacterium; assembly: GCA_051892315.1. Lineage (GTDB taxonomy): Bacteria > Bacillota > Clostridia > Oscillospirales > CAG-272 > UMGS1696. The sequence continues at coordinate 4,031 of JBJFGC010000385.1, read as the reverse complement.
GAGAGCTAAGATGGTCGAATTCTCTGTTTCTCTCCGTATGGAGGCGATGGAGGCGGCGTATTTGTCCTCTTGCGAAGTTTCCCTGAAGGAAAAAGATTACAGCTCCGGCTTCTGGAAAGGCTCGGTATTGATACATGGAAAAAATCATCGTGAACGGGGGAACGCCCCTGTGCGGAAGAGTGGAAATTTCCGGCTCAAAAAACGCGGCTCTTCCGATCCTTTATGCCTCGGTCCTTGTACGCGGCAAATGTATTCTTGAAAATATTCCCGCGATCAGCGATATTACCTATTCTCTCGAAATTCTGCGCGGCATTGGAGCGAAAATCCGCCTCCTGGACCGCACAACGTATGAAATCGACTGCACCAATGTGCAGCCCGGCCGGTCCCAGTACGACCTTGTCCGGAAGATCCGCGGCTCATACTATCTGCTCGGCGCGGAGTTCGGCCGGTTCGGGCGGGCCAGAGTCGGTCTTCCCGGCGGATGCAACTTCGGTGTCCGTCCGATTGACCAGCATATCAAGGGTTTTGAGGCGCTCGGCGGAACGGTCAATACCGAGGGCGGCTATGTGGAAATCGAATCCCAGCGCGGCGCCGTCGGAACCGGTATTTTCTTTGACGTTGCCAGCGTTGGCGCAACCATCAACATTATGATTGCTGCCGCTACTGCCGAGGGGACTACCATCATCGACAACGCGGCCAAGGAACCGCATGTTGTGGACTGCGCGAATTTCCTGAACACCTGCGGCGCGAAAATCAGCGGCGCGGGCTCCGATGTGATTAAAATCAAGGGGGTAAGCGAGCTGCACGGCTGTACCTACGCCATCATTCCCGACATGATTGAGGCCGGCTCGTTCATGGTGGCTGCAGCAGCTACGGGCGGTTCCGTACGCATCAATAACGTCATTCCAAAGCACTTGGAATCCATTACCGCGAAACTGGAGGAAACCGGTGCGGTGATTGAGGAGTTTGACGACGCGGTTCATATTACGGCGACTGGAAAGCCCCGCAAAACCAGCGTCAAAACCCTGCCGTATCCCGGCTTTCCCACCGATATGCATCCTCAGATGTCCGCTCTGCTATGTCTTGCGGACGGGGTAAGCTACATCAACGAAAGCATTTATGAAAACCGGTTCCGTTACATTGAGGAACTGCGCCGGATGGGAGCGAAAATCAAGGTGGACGGCCGCATCGTTGTCATCGAAGGCGGCGCTCCCCTGACCCCCGCACCGGTCATTGCAACCGATTTGCGCGGCGGTGTCGCCGTGATGATTGCAGCGCTGACTTGCCGCGGAAAGACAGAAATTTCCGAAATAAATCTCATTGAACGTGGGTACGATGATATTTGCGGAAAGCTTCGTTCGCTCGGCGCAGACATCCAGAAGGTCGTATACCCCGATCCTGCGGAAGTGCAGAAGGTGAATTGAACGTGAGCCGTTTGCGGGGAGTCGCTTTTCTGAAAAGACCCTCTCCGTCCTGCAGACAAGAGTCTATCCTAAATTTTTAACATATACTACAGGAGGAACAAAACAATGGAAGTAACAAAGGAAACCATTATTGGCGACATCGTGGATTTTGATGAGGATACCGCGGAAATTTTCCTGGAATGCGGAATGCACTGCATCAGCTGCCCGGTTTCGAGAATGGAATCCGTCGAGGAAGCCTGTGAGGTTCATGGTGTTGACACAGATGAGCTGGTTGAAAAGCTGAACGCACATTTTGAAGCAAAGAGCAAGAAATAAAAAAATCGGGGGAGGTGCTTTTTTCAAAAAGTGTCTCCCCATTCTATTTTTATGATGAACCAAAAATTTTGTACCCTTGACGAAAGGCTGATGTGCGCGGCGTCGTTTGTTCGTACGGATGCTGTGGTGTGCGACGTCGGGACAGACCACGCGTACCTTCCTGTGTATCTTCTTCAGCATGGAATGGTACGGTATGCTGTGGCGACGGACGTCAACGAGGGGCCGCTGGAACGGGCACGAAAGAGCGCGGAGAAGTACGGCGTTACCGACCGCATTCGCTTTGTACGCGCGGATGGGCTGGACGGCGTGCATCCCGAGGCGGACGGTGTGAACGATATTGTTCTCTGCGGCATGGGCGGCGAACTGATTGCGCGGATCATTGACCGGTCGGAATATGTCCGGCGGCCGGAGGTCCATCTCATTCTGCAGCCCATGACGTGCGCGCCGGAACTGCGGAAGTACCTCTGGGACAACGGTTTTCTCATCCGGGCCGAACAGCTGTGCGAAGCCGCGGGGAAGATTTACACCTGCCTTCATGTGTCCTGCGACGGTGAAAAACGCAGCTACACTCCGGCGGAGCTTCTTCTCGGACGGTATCTCCTCAGACACCGCGGGCCGCTGTTTGACAAATACGCGGAGACCGCCGTACGCCGTTTGCACACTCAGCTTGCCGGCATGAAAAAAGGCGGTCTCGACACGACATGCGTGGAAGCAGACCTTGCGTCCGTCGAAGCCGCCCTTTCAATGGAGGAACCATATGAATGTCAAAACTCTGCACGATGAACTGACCAAACGCTGGCCGAAAAGTCTGTCTGCCGCATGGGACAACGACGGCATCCTGTCATCTCCGGACCCTGACGCGGAGGTAAGGCGGGTACTGGTCGCGCTGGATGCGTCTCACGCTGCTGTCCGCTATGCCGTTGCTCACGGATTTGACACCGTTATCACACACCATCCGATGATTTTCCAGGGCGTGAAGAACGTTACTCCGTCCACGGTCGTCGGACGCCGGATTCTGGATTCCCTCACCCACGGCGTGTCCGTTCTGTCGTTTCATACGCGGCTGGACGCGGCGGAAGGCGGCGTGAACGACGAGCTGTGCCGGACGCTTGGCTTTACGGCCTGCGAATCGTTCGGCGACGACGAAATGCCGACCCTCGGCCGGATTGCCGAAATTCCCGAAAGGACCGCCGGGGAACTTGCGGAACTCGTAAAAAGGAAGCTGAACTGCGGCGCCGTACGGGTCAGCGGCGACCTCTCAAAGCCTGTGACCCGTGTTGCTTTCTGCGGCGGAGACGGAAAGGATTTTCTCTATCCCGCGTTGGCGGCCGGCTGTCAGGCGTACGTCACCGGAGACGCCGGGTACAATATGGCGGAAGACGCCGCCGAGGACGGCCTTGTCACCATCGAAGCCGGACATTACCACAGCGAGGCGCCGGTCTGCCGCGTGCTTGCGGAGGCGGTGCGGGACCTGACGGGCATTGCGGCGGAGTTTTACGATTCGTGCGGATATTGTATTATTTGAGCAGAAGTTCGGCGAACGTCTCCGGATAATGGAGCTTATACCACATCAAAATCAGCGCGTTGCGGACATCAAGAACGCTGCGGAACTTTATAAACAGATACCGGATATCCGACAGCGTTTCAATATCGTCCGCGGAGAGGCCGATTGCCAGAAGCCTCTGTCTGGTTGTGTCGTTCATGCCGTTTTTGCCGTAAATTCCACGATGAGCGTTTCGCATGACCGAATAGGCAAAGCCGGTTTCCGTATAGCCGAGCGCAGTCATATGAGATTGAATGTGAAGGAAGATATCGTCGCGGAACGCGGGCGATTCCGGTTTTGCGATGTTGTCCTGCAGGTAGGACTGGCTATAGCTGGTACAAACCAGCATTCCGCCCAGACGGATCAAATCGTTGTACGTTTTCGGCGGTTACTCTCTTAAACATGCCTGTGTGTATTTCAGCTTGAAGTCCGGAATTCCGTCGGTGTTGCAGGCGGCAAACGGTTCCAGACATCCGTCTTCAAGGTAGGGAATGCGGTCAAACGACGTGTTGGTCTCCTGTTCGAGCTTCCGGTAAGTATCCAGTTCATCCCATGGAATCAGGTGGATGTACGGATATTCCATGAAGGTATAGCGGTATTTTTCAAAGGAAATGACCGGATTGCTGCGTGCAAAATCCTGTTCCTCCTGCGGAAGAACGATGAAGACAAGCCGTTTTTGCGAGTCTTTTGGATCTGTACCCCATGCGTCGAACGTGACCAGCGGACTTTCCGCAAAATATTCGCGGATG
>JBJFGC010000384.1:0-2181 GCA_051892315.1 Eubacteriales bacterium | reverse complement strand
GATGCCGTAATCTTCCGCGGAGGAAGCCAAAAGCAGATCCGCCGTTTCCGCCATGACGTTGGCAATGAGCACCTTTTTGGACAGACCCATGATGAATCTGCGGAGGCCGGCGGCAAAATCGTCAAGAGTTTCGCGTCGGTTTTCAAGCTCCTCGGCTACGGTGCTGTAGCGTACGATCGGTCCGGCGATCAGCTGGGGAAAGGCGGAAAGATACGCGCCGAGGTTGATGTAATCCCGCTGAACCGCCGTGTCCCCTCTGTAAACGTCGATGACGTAGGACATAATCTGGAAGGTGTAAAAGCTGATGCCTATGGGAAGCGCGATGGAGGGGACCGTGAGATGGACTCCCGGAATCAGATTCAGAGTTTCCGCCACAAAGCCCGTATATTTGAACCCTCCCAGCAGGAGCAGGTTCACGGCGATAGTGCAAACAAGCATCCCTTTCGCCTTATCGCGGTGCCGGTCCATGAACAGAGCGGAAAAATAATTCACGGTCAGAGAGAACAGCATGAGAAAAAGATACAGAGGCTCGCCCCAGGCGTAAAAGATCAGCGAAAAAATCAGCAGAATGACGTTTCTTGTCCGGCGTTTGTGTGCCGTAAAATATACGAGCAAAAACAACGGAAAGAAAAACAGGATAAATTGGAAAGAGGAAAACAGCATGGTTTGTACTCCGTAATCGATAGGGGATGTTCACCTGTTTTAATGTGAGGGGGATGGGACCCGCAGGGAAACTTCAAAATGGATGAATCGACAAGGTTGGAGCAATTTTTTTCGGATTTGCAAGGCATCCTGCCCCCTGTTCTTTTTTGAAAGTTTTTGAGGAGGGGTCCGGGGAGGGGCTTTTTTTAAAAAGCCCTCCCCGGCGAGCTCACCTGTTTTAGAAAAGGGTATTCCATTTCACTGCAGGAATACCCTTTTCTTCTGTTTGATAAGGCAAGGCCGTTTATGCGTTGGCTTTTCTGCGGCTGATCGCGAATGCGCAGAGTGCGCTTACCATAGCCGCCAGCGTGATAACGGTGGTGACGTCGGAGGTCTGAGGAGCTGTGGCTGCGGTTTCGGCCGGAGCTTCTACAACCTCGGGTTCTTCTGCTGCGGGAGCTTCAACAACTTCCGGTACCTCAACTGCAGGCTCTTCTGCAACGGGTTCCTCTGCAGCGGGTTCCTCTGCTGCGGGCTCTTCCACAGCGGGTTCTTCCGCTGCGGGAGCTTCCGCAGCTTCCTCACTGAGTGTCACAAATCCCCATACGGTGCTGTCTCCGGAAGCGCCGTCGGTTTCATCCGACCAACCGAAGCAGTAGTCACGGGTTCCGGCATCCGTAGCGTCGTTGTACTGGAAGTCGATGACAAGCTCAAAGCCGGCCTTCAGTTCAACGATGGCAGGAACGTATTTGAACTCAATAATGCAGGTGTTGTCGTCCGGGAAGGAGTAGGCCATGTCGTAATCAGCGGGAGCGGTGCCGTTGCGGGGAACAAGCGTCAGATCCTCGGAGGGAATCAGAGCGAGCTGGCACTGTCCGTCAACCCATGTCGCGCAGTAGTTGCTTTCTTCGTCAACATAGAGGTACAGGGAGTCGTTCTGCCATGCGCCCTGAGCTGCGGTGAAAGCGAAATCATCGTCGTAAATTTCAAAGAGGAAATACAGCGCGCCGTCGTCCCACAGCATGGAAGCGTAAGCGGAGGAGGTTTCGGGAAGCGTTCCGTCGCCCTTCAGATCCCCTGCCTTGAGGTGGGAAAGCTGCTGACGGTCAGCGGACGCCCAAACAGCGTCGATGGTGCCGTCGATGACGGGAGTTCCGCGCAGAACGGTCATTTCTTCCCCGATTGCGGATACGGAAACCGCGCAAAGAGAAACAACGAGAACCAGCGCGAAGAATGCAGAGAGAGTTTTTTTCATGGTTTTCTGTCCTTTCTTCTGATTGTGGAAAATTTCTTTTTTGATATAATGTACGGAAAGTGCGGAAATTCTCCGCCTTTCCTTCTTATACCCGTCGGTTTCTACGCCGGAATATCCATGGAATCAATCGCCGAGAACCTTATAGGCTTCAATCATGACATCCAGCTTTTTGGAAAAGGTTTTTTGATATTTTGTGGCGGTCGAAATGATCTCGTGGTTGTTGTTGATGAACATGGGAGCCACAAATCCGTCTCTCAGTTCGCTCTGGAAATAGGTGTCACCGA
>JBJFGC010000383.1:0-2190 GCA_051892315.1 Eubacteriales bacterium | reverse complement strand
TCGGGATGGCAATCGTCCATCAGCCTCCGGATTTCGTCGATTTCCTCGGCGGTCAGCTTGTTGTGCTTCAGAAAGGCGGCGATAAACGCAGGAAGTGAACCGGAAAATTTTTTCTCAACCAGCTCTTCAATTTCCGCTGTCTGGGCTTCGTCGCGCGAGATCAGGGAGGTCACAACCGAATTTTCATTTTGAATGACGCCGCGCTCGGACAGGCGGCGGATGACAGTATAGGTCGTTGCTTTGCTCCAGCCGAGCTGCTGGCTGCACAGGCGGGCAAGCTCGGTGCTTCCGATGGGTTCGTGTTCCCACAGAATGGTGCAGAAACGGTATTCGCTGTCAAAAATCCTGGGAGCTGACATGATGAATTCCTCCTCGAAAACAGGGTGAGGTTTAACGCGTTCAACCTCATGGGCATAGTCTAACACATTCAACCTGTTTTGTCAAGGGGACAGGAAAACTTTATTGGAATACTTTTTTCATGACGTAATTGGTCAGAAAAACGCCGTGCCGCTCCACCTGCTGTTTTCGCACAACGGTATAGCCGCGTTGTTCAAAAAACGGCCGTGCGGTAATCGAGGCGTGGGCAGTGACTTCAGCGATGGGAAACATCGTTTCCAGTTGATCGCAGAGAGCGGAGGCAATGCCCTGTCTCTGATTATCCTTATGGACATAAAGATGGTCGAGATAGCCCGTCCAGTCGATGTCGCCGAAGCCGACGATGGTGTCTCCGATGAGAGCGACCAAGGTACAGTTTTCAAGGAAGGAACGGTTCCACCCGGCAAGATCGACCTGTCCGGTCGCCCAGGCGCGGCACTGTTCCTCCGTATAGTCGCGTGCGTTGACCGTGTGAACGGTATCGTAAAACAGGTTCGCCAACCGCTCGCAGTCGGCGGGAGCGTAGGGACGCAGGAGAAGATTCTTCATATCGGTATTCTTGATTCGGCGGCAGCATAAGACGTTCCGTTGTGGGGCGCAAGCGATTCCGGGGAACACTTCCTGAAAAAGTGTTCCCCGGAAATTTGATTTCATCAGATAATTTCCAGATAATCCTTATCCGGAAGCGGCGGGAACTCGGTGAACGGGGCGGTCTGGTACCAGTAAGCGACGGAGGAAATGTCATCCTGAAGCGGGAGGTACTTTCCGTCCCTGCGCCAGCCGAGCGCCTGGATGGTGACGCGGAGGTCGTTTTCAAAGTAAATCGGGTCCGTAATGTGCCAGCGGTAGAGAGCGAAACGCTGGCTGACATCGTAGGTTCCGTTGCCGCGCATAACCTTCGACAGGCCGGTATACGGAGAGGAAAATTCGCGGTACTGACCGTTGACGTCAAAGTCGTACGCGCCGCAGAAGTAGTCTTCTGTGCCGGTTCCGCAGATGGTCGGGAATTCGGTATCGCCGTCCATGAAGAACTTGATTTCGCCTTCGCCCCACCAGCCGTTGTTGTTCACGCCCCAGAAAAGATGCGTGCCGACATACTGGCCCTTGCCGCGGATTCCGTCGATGATGGTATAGTCTGTCTTGTACGGAAGCGGGTTGGTGCGATTGAAGCGGGCGCAGAAGTAGGCGATTTCCTCGTCCAGTTTGGTTTCGATATAGTCAATCTGGTAGTAGATGGTCGCGTCGTGGTCACTGAGGTTTTCCACGGTGAAACGGGCACGCTTCTTGAACGGCATTGTCCAATAGCAGTTCAGACCGATTTTGGGGTTGACGCACACGGCAAGCGAATTGATCTGCGCATAAACCTCAGCGTTCGGTGTGCAGAAGAAGTCGCCGAGAGGACATTCAACAGCAGGAATATCGCTGTCGTCCCAATAGATCCGGAGGATCAGCCAGCGCCAGCAGTCGGTCGCGCCGGTAAGCCAGAAGTGCTTGACCGCGCCTTCACAGGCAATATCGGCAAGGGTAAACGTGGTGTGTGCCTTCACGGAAACGGAAGGGGAGATTTTCCATCCTCTGCCGAGATCCCGTGCGCAGGACGCACCGGTTCCGGTTTCCGCCATACCGCCCTTTCCCTTTTCTCCCGTAAAGTTTTCCGGAGAAACAGAGCGGGTTTTCGCAAACGAGAGTCTGGAAATGTCGTTTAAGTCAGCACATAATCCGTTGAACATTGTTTGCCTCCACTTTTATTGAAGTATTTGGTTTCAGAATTGCACGGTTACGCCTTCTTCGGCGGATTTGAACGCGGCTTCGATG
>JBJFGC010000382.1:0-2194 GCA_051892315.1 Eubacteriales bacterium | reverse complement strand
TCGCTGAAAGGAAGTCGATTCTCAAAAGACGAATCCTTGTATGTACACTGGCGGCGTCATGGGGAAGGCGAGGATGATACGGACAGCCTCCTTTCTGCAAGCGGCTTATCGTCCTTCCCGCACTCGTTTCGCCGCTTCATCCCTCTGACGGCAGATATCCGCCCATTTGGGAATCCCGGCGAGCTTCTCCGCGAAGTCCTTCATCGCTTCGGGGATGTCAATCTTCTGCGGACACATCTTCGCGCATTTGCCGCAGCCGATGCAGGCCGACGGCTGTTTTTCAGCGGGCAGTCCCTCCATGCGCATCGCCACATTGATGGCCGGGGAAAAGCGGATTTCGTTATACGTCGCAAGCAGTGTGGGAATGTCCAGCTTCATCGGACATTCCGCCGTACAGTACCGGCAGGCAGTACAGGGAACGGAATCCTTCATTCCCTCCGCAATGGACAGCAGTGCTGATTTTTCACATTCGCCAAGCGGCTTTTGATCAAAAAACGTCTTCACGTTGTCTTCCATCTGCGCCATATCCGACATTCCGCTGAGCACCATCTGCACCCCGGGGATGGCTTGCAGGAACCGGAATCCCCACGCGGGAATGCTCTCATCCGGACGAAGCTGTTTCAGAACGGCTTCGTCCTTTTCGTTCAGTCTGCACAGCCGACCGCCGCGCACCGGTTCCATGACCCAGATGGGGATGTTCCTCTCGTTCAGCACTTCCACTTTTTCCTTCGCGTTCTGCAAAGTCCAGTCGAGGTAGTTCAGTTGAATCTGGCAGAATTCCATATCCTCCCCGCAGGCATCAAGGAACGTCCGCAGATTTTCCACGCTGCCGTGCGCCGAGAAACCGAGATGGCGGATTCTGCCGAGCCGTTTCTGCTCATGGAAATAGTCGATAATGCCCCATTTGGGATTCAGATAGGTACCGATGGAATTCTCGTATACATTATGCAGCAGATAAAAATCGAAATAATCCACGCCGCACTTTGTCAGCTGTTCCTCAAAAATCGCCGCAGGGTCGTAGGAGGAGCTGATCTGATGCCCCGGGTATTTGTCCGCCAGATACCAACTCTCGCGGGGATACTCCTTCAGCACACGGCCGATCACAACTTCGGACATCCCGCCGTGATAGGGGTACGCCGTATCAAAATAGTTCACGCCATGCTCGATGGCATACCGCACCATCTCTGCGGTCTGTGCTTCGTCGATGGATTTGTCCTCTTGTGTCGGCAGACGCATCGTGCCGAATCCCAGCATAGACAGCCGCTTTCCCTGAAAATCCGTGTAAATCATGGCAGCTCCCTCACATCAGCTTTTTGCCGTCGGAAAACGCATTGCCGACCTTTTCGCCCAGCACCAGATAGGTGTGGTTCATGCCGTCGTAGGTGATGGGGCGCAGCTTGGCAGGGTCGATCTTACCGTCGGTCAGAACCGATTCATCCGCACATACATTGACGATCTCTCCAACCAGCCGACAGGATTCTTCATCATAACTGATGAGCTTACACTCCACCGCCATCGGCAGCTCATCGATTACGGGGGCATCCACAAATTCACTCTTTGTTGTGTGGAACCCCGCTTTTTCCATCTTATCCGCTGTATCGTTGCCCGACGCGATGCCAACATAGTCACACTCCGCAACCTTGTCTGCGGTTGCCATGCTGACGGTGAACGCACCGCGCGCAAGAATATTTTTCGTGGTCTTGTGTCCGGCACTGATGCACATGGAAATCTGATTGGCTTCGCTGATACCGCCCCACGCGGCGTTCATGGCGTTGGCCGTCCCATCCTCGTTGTACGCGGCAAGGATGAACACCGGCTGAGGATACAGAATAGGCTTGGCTCCGAAATTTTTACGCATGATTGTTTCTCCTTATATACCTTATATCTTATATACCTTATATATAATAGCTTGTATTGTTCCCATCTTTGTGGTATCTTTATAGATATACAAGTATATTTTACACCTTAAACCTGACTTGATGTCAATAGACTTCAAAAATTATTTACAAATACACAGGGAAAAAGGATGCTGTACACGGCAGGTGAAATAGCGGAGCGCTGGGCATTCCCGCTCAGATATTATGACAAAGAGGGACTGCCGACAAAGCTGCGTCAACGGAATATTCCCCGGGAACAGTTCCGTGAAATTGCCAATTCCTGCACGCTCTCGCAAGGAAGAAATGACTGCCCATAC
>JBJFGC010000381.1:0-8611 GCA_051892315.1 Eubacteriales bacterium | reverse complement strand
GTTTTCTCCGGAGCGGACCCTTTCCGGATAAAATTACTATGAGAGGAAGCGGAGCAATCCGCGGCAGATGCAATGGCAAACGAACACAGAATCGAAGGAAATGAAACTTCTTACAAGGCCGCACAGGCGCTTATCGCGGAAGTGGAAAAGGTCGTCATCGGCAAACACAATGAGATTGTGCTGCTGGTTACGGCAATGTTGTCCGGCGGGCACGTACTGATTGAGGACGTCCCGGGAACGGGAAAAACGACCCTTGCCGCCGCGCTCGCAAAAGCGGCCGGTCTGGATTTCAACCGCGCGCAGTTCACTCCTGACGTTATGGCATCCGACATCACCGGTTTTAACGTATACAACCGCCAGAAGGAACAGTTTGAGTTTCGGGAAGGGCTGGTCATGACGAACATTCTCCTCGCGGACGAAATCAACCGCGCGTCCCCGAAGACGCAGTCCGCGCTGCTTGAGGCAATGGAGGAGGCCAAGGTGACGGTGGATGGCACGACGTACCGGGTGCCGGACCCGTTCATGGTCATTGCGACGCAGAACCCGACCGGTTACGTGGGAACTTATCCGCTGCCGGAAGCACAGCTCGACCGTTTTGCAATGCGGCTTTCGATGGGCTACCCGACCGAGGAGGAGGAAATCAACATCATTTCCGACCGGCGCGGCATCAACCCGCTGGAAAAGGTCACGCCCGTTACCAATGTGGAATCCATCCGCGGAATCCGCGCGACGGTGCAGAACGTTGCGCTGGAACCGGAAATCTGCCGTTACATTGTTCAGCTGATTCACGCGACCCGTAAGTCGACCAAGCTCTCTCTGGGCGCGTCTCCGCGCGCGTCGCTTCTCCTCATGAAGCTCTCGCAGGCATATGCGTTCCTGCGCGGCCGCGACTACGTTCTCCCCGAGGATATCGCGTTTGTATTCGCGCCCGGAATTGCGCACCGTATTGTTCTCTCGCAGGAGGCGCGTCTGAACCGCGAATCGCAGACGGACATTCTGGCTGAGATTCTGAGAAGCGTGGAAGCACCGTACAAGACGAAGCGGTAAGGGCGTTTTCCCCCTTTTTTCCAAACCTTTTCCTACTGGATGAATTTTGAATTTGTTTTAAGAAATGAGAAAACATGGAGAATTATAATAAAAAACCGGCGGTGAAATTTACGAAGGCGGCGGTTGTGTATGCGTGTCTGCTGGTCTTCGCGCTGATTTTTACGCAGGCGCTGCGCGCGAAGGCTTCGGCGTTGCTGTTCTGGTTTCTTGTGCTTCTGCCGGTGGTTTCGGTTCTATACGTGCTGATCGGGAAGGCGCTGATCCGGATTTATGTCGGTTCGGATATCACGAAAACCGAAAAGCTGCAGCCGGTGGAATATGAGCTTCGCATCATCAACGCGTCACCGTTTGCTTACCCGTTTCTCGAGGCCGTTATCAGCGTGCCGCAGCCGGACGGTGTACGCTGCACGGAGCAGTCACTCAAGATGAGCCTTGCGCCGATGGGCAGCTACATTGTCCGCCATACCACCGGATTCAAGTACCGCGGAACCTACGAAATCGGTGTCCGGTGCCTGTACATCAGCGATTTTCTCGGCCTGTTTTCCATCCGGCTCGATGTTGACATTTACAATAACGTCCTCGTGTTCCCCCGCAAGCTCGGCATGAACATGAAGATGGCCACCTCTGCGACCGATATTCCGAACGATTCCGCCAAGCTCGTCTTTTCCACCGAAAAAGCGGAAATCGGCAACATCCGGGAATACATCCCCGGCGACGCGCTCAAGAGCATCCACTGGAAGCTGTCGTCCAAGTCGCCGAGCACGCTTATGGTCAAGGAATTCAATACCAATACGTCCCAGAGTGTCTACATCCTCTGCGACTTCTCCCGCGCCATTCCGCCGGAGGTGTTCGAGGACGAGGAGGCACGCATCGCGCGGGAAAAAGCCGAACGGGAAGCAAAACGGAAGCCCAAAAACAAGAACGTCCGTCTCAAGACGGTCAAGCCCAATAAGGACGCTCTTGCCGCCGAAAAGGCCGCCCGCCGGAAGGCCGGCCGTATGAAAGGCGGAATGAGCAACGTCGGCGCGGAGGACGCTGCCGCGATTGACGAAATGATCGCCCATGCCGCGGAGGCGAAAGCACCGCGGAAGGAGAAGCCGGAACGAAAGCATCGGTTCGGACGAAAAAAGGACGTTCCCGCAGAAGAAGCCAAGAGCGCCGAAACCCTTGCGGCGGAGGCTCAGGCAGCCGAGCGCAAGCGGCGTGAGGAGGAAACCAAAGCACAGCTTGCCGTCGGCGGCGTGATCCGGCCGGAATACGCGCCCGACATGGACGAGTTCTGCGCGGACGGTGTGGTCGAAATGGCCATTGCCGCGGTCCTCAACGAGCTGCGGAGCGGCCATACCGTCACCCTGATCTGGAATGACGCCCGCGCCGACAGCGGCATTGCCGCCGTGGAGCTGACCTGCCCCGAGGATTTTGACAGTGTGTATCCCGTTTTCGCTACCGCTCCGGCCGCACCGGAAAACACCAGCATTTCCGACCTGCTTCTGCTGATCGGGGAATCGCTCAACGTCACCATCCGCATCTGTACGTCCAATCTTGATCCCCTGTCGCTGAACCGGTACAGCGCGATTCCCGGGCTGTTCGGCGGCGCGGGAACCGGCTGCGTCGCGGAGCTGCTTGTCTTCAATCCGGAGGACCGGTATGAGGATGTCAAGATCCGGCGGGAATACGTCGAAATGTGCCGCCTGCGTCTTGCACAGGATGGGGTGGATTTGACGGAATTGAAGGCGGTTCGGGATGAAAACGGAAATTATAGTATGACAAAGGTACAAAACTAAAGAACAGCGTTGCTTTCCATTCACGTTATTTTGTATACATAATCTGAGTCGTAACGAAGGAAATCGTATTTTATGAATAAAACAGCCAAACATCAGGGAATGGGCAAAAAGCGGAAGACCGAATCCCTCCAGCAGAAAATCGACGCCGCACAAAAGAAAAAAGCCAGACTGCGCGCGTCGTCCACGCTGCCTCCGGTGACGGTCTCGCCAGCCGGAGAGATGACCGCCGCGTATACTGCGGTCGGAATGCTTTTCCGCGCCGTCGTTCTTTTCATGGGCATATGCGGACTGACGCTGTTCTTCAGCGACGCCGCCAAGCTTGTCCTCCTGAATAACGCCCGCGCGGACAGCATCGTCGTCGACGCCTCCTTTGTGGCACTGTGGAGCGCCGTCATCGCCGTTGTCATGATGGCGCTGTCCCTCCACCGGTATGCGCGCATCGCTTCCCCCTTTGTCCTTGCCGGCGGCATCGCGGCCTACTTGTTCGCCTCTTATTCCGATCCCATCGGGTTCGTGAAGGAGGCCTTCCGCCGCCTGTTCGATCTCGTCCTGTCCAATATGGCCGAGGCGGGCTATACCACCTACATGCAGTACATCACCGAGGAGCCGTATTCCTATAACGAGGAGCTGCTCGTCCGCTTTGCCGTTGCTTCCATTGTGGTCGTGACCGGCATTGTGCTCGGCTACGCGATGGCGCGCCGCGTCCGTGCGGTTCCGGTCGCCATTGTCTGCGCGGTCTATATGGTTCCCGTGTTCATGTTCAACCTTACCCGGACGAATAAGGGGCTGGCGATGGTTCTCGTCTTCCTCTGCGGAACCATCGCGCTGTACCTGTTCGACGGGATCTACGGCGGCGTCTTTGACACGCGGAAAGCGAAGAAAACGGCCAAAAAAGAACGAAAGGCCGCCAAAAAAGCCGCCAAAAAGGCCCAAAAAGCCGAAAAACTTTCCCTCCGCAACGCCGCGGCCGCTGCGTATAACGCTGCCATCGAGGGAGGAATGCCTCGTTCTGCCGCCAAAAAGGCACGTGCGGCCGTTTTCGCTAAGGCGAAAAAGGACAAGGAAAACGCTGCCCGCGCGGAGGCTGCCCGTGTAAAGCATGAAAAGCAGCAGAAACTGGAGGCAAAGCGCGCGGCAAAAGAGGAAAAACGTGCCGCCCGCGCTGCCAAAAAGGAAGAAGCAAAGAAAATGCGCGCACGGTCGGCCGCTGTCCGCAAGTCCAGAAACCCCGAGGAGGCGGCTTCCCTCAAACAAGCGCGCGCGGATGCCAAGTCGGCTGCCCGTGCGGCCAGAAAGGCCGCCGGTGCGGAACGCGCGGCAAAAACCAAGACCGTCGCGGCCAGCGGTTATGCCGGTGCTATGGCGATGGTGATCGCGTTCCTTGCCATCTGCATCCCCCTTGCGGCCGTGAAAAAGAATTTTCCCATTGTTGATATCATCAACAACAAAATGCAGCTTGTGCGTACTTATGTCACCGCGTACCTCATGGGGGACGACGTGGACCTCAACTCGCTCGCCATGTACGGCGGTGTTGCCGAGCTGAATCCGCGCAACGTCACTTTTGATACGCCGCAGTATACCGGACAGAAGCTGTTTTCGGTGGAATCCGGCTACGCGGCGCCGGTCTACATGCGAAGCTGGATCGGTACGGACTATGATCTTGAGAACGACCTCTGGACCTCCGCGGACGCCGATGAGGTCATCGCCTACCGGGAACGGTTCGGCTCCTCCTATACGCCGGACAACATCACGTATTTCTTCAACAAATACGTCTATCCGACCGCGCTGGAGGTGAACAAGGTTGACCAGTACCGCAATCTGGACGACTACGGCTTCCGTGTGTTCCAGGTTCACGTCCGGCGCGTAAGCGGGACGAGCAAGATTCTGTTCGTTCCGTCCGTGATGAACGCGGGGCTGGGCATCATGGACTTTGGATCCATTGAGCATACCGAAAAGAAATATTCCGCGTACTACGACGGTATTTACTCATCGCGCTTCTTCGGCGAAGGAACGTCGTATTCGACGTCGACCTTCAACCCCGTTCTCAAGGCGGAGGGGCTTGCGGAAAACCTCGAAGGCTCGATTGCCTACTACAACCTTGCCAAGGACTATGCGGATACCATCGACATCATCACCGCTGAGATTGCGGGCAACCTGCTGTTTGACGAAAACCGTGAATACACATACGAAACTCCGCTTGGCGAAATCAAGCTGACGGGCAGCGACCTCTCCTTCCTGCTGGAACGCTTTGACGCCGATGTCGCGGAACTCGGCTACAAATACAAGTCGCAGTCGTTTGTGGAACTGTACCTGGCTATGACGAGCGCGGAGCGCAAGACGTTCCAGAACTCGTATGATAAGGAGCTGAACTACCGCGATTACGCGGAGGAAACTTACACGGCCACGTTCGGCAGCGAGGCGATCGCGTCGCTTGCGGACGAAATTCTCGCGGAAGCGGGCCTTGTTCAGGGCGAAAAGTACGTCCACGACAAGTCCGCGCAGGAGACCATGACGGAAACCCAGCTGAAGCGTCTGACGGCGGAGGAGCGGTACGGCAACGAGTACGGCTCGTGGTTCACGGACACAGAAGGAAACGTGGTTCCGCGTCATGAGGCGATTATGGCGGTCATCAATTACCTGCGTTACAATTACGAATACACGCTGGACCCGGTCTGCGAGCAGGAAGAGCTGCTGGACGAGGATGGAAATGTGGTTCTGGATGAGGAAGGCAATCCGGTCATGGTGGACAAGATTGCGTCTGAAACGAATCTGGAGGCGTTCCTGTTTGAAGTGAAGCAGGGGTACTGCGTTCACTTTGCGACTTCGGCGGTGGCGCTGCTGCGGGAGCTTGGCTTCGCGGTGCGTTACGACGAAGGGTACATTGCGGCGAACTGGAACCGCACGTACGACCCGGAGGCCGTTTCGACCTACCGGACATCGGTGCGGGACTACGATGCGCACTCGTGGATTGAGGTCTACTATCCGGCAATCGGCTGGGTGACGTACGAATGCACGCCGTCCTACTGTGAAGAGATGTACGATCTGGAGGATCTTAACAGCAGCAGTACCGGCAGCAGCGGCATTGACCAGAGCAAGGTCACGGTAAGGGACAACACGATCCCTCCGGAAGAGATTACGGTTGACCTTGGCGTGGAAGAAGAAGTGGACTACACGGCGCTGTTTGCGGCGATTGGTGTGGTACTGGTGCTTCTTCTTGCGCTGCTTGTGATCTGGGCAATTCTGAAGGCACGTGCGGGACGCGCGATGGAAAAGCGGCGGAAGCTGATTGCGGAAGCAAAGGACGAGCGCCGGTTCTACGACGGTGAGACGGATCTCCACCATGCGGCGCGGGAAATCACGGACTGCGTCTTTGCGATCTTTGACGCACTGGGCTGTCCGCACGAGACGGGTGAGCTTCCGACGGAATACGCGCTGCGCCTGGATGCCGATTACGGAAATCTGTCCAAGCACAGGATTGTGGATGTCATGTCGCTCATAGAAAAAGAGGAATTCGGCGGCACGCTCACCTTCCGTGAGCTTTGCGTTCTTGCCGAATACCTTTCCGAAATTCTCGGTTCGGTATACGCGGGGCTTCCCGCTATGCAGAAGCTGCGGATGCGGTACTTTATGAATGTGATTTAAGGCAGTCATTTCGGGGGAACCTTTGAAGAAAGGGTTCCCCCAAAACGTCCGTCTATGGGTTTTATTTTTTTCAGATACAACATTGATCGGAGTATTTTTATGAAGGAAAATGATTCAGCAAACACCGTATTTTCCGGGATGACGGTTTCGGAGGTCTCCGCGGTAAGCGCGGCCAATCTGGCCTATTTGGGCGACTGCGTCTACGAGCTGCTTGTCCGTGAATATCTGGTCCGGCAGGGAAGCACGCACCCAAGTGTGGATGCGCTTTCTTACGTGACGGCACGTGTGCAGTCCGGTGTGGTCGAAAAGCTCCTCCCCCATCTGACGGAAGAGGAGGCCGATGTCTACCGGCGCGGCCGCAACATCGGTCACTCCAACATCCCGAAAAGCAGCACCGTATCCGAATACCGCCGCGCCACCGGTCTGGAAACTCTTTTCGGCTGGCTGCATCTGACGGGACAGTCTGCTCGTTTACGGGAGCTGTTTGCGCTGGCGTTTGCGGAAGCGGAGTGATGGGGCGTTATTTTGGAAACAACCTTCCGGACACCCCAACAAATTCACAGAAATCCCTTGTATTTTTCGTCCTCCTGTGATATGATATACTAACATGGTTTTTATTCGGAAATGCGATAAATAAAAACTATAGCTGATTATAGGGAAAACCTATGAAAATAGGAAAGGATTTGACCCGCGCGGCTTTTGGAAAAGACGCAGCGGAGCATGGGATATAGGGCATGAGAAATATTGCGGTCATCGGCTTTGGCGTCGTAGGAGGCGGCATTACGACCGTTTTGGAGGAGAATCTTGCGAAGATACGGAACGCGGTCGGGGAGGAGGTGCGCGTGAAGTATATCCTCGACCTGCGTGAATTTCCGGATTCTCCGTACGCTGACCGCGTGATTCACGAAATCACACCGATTCTTGAAGACGAAACGGTGGAGGTGGTTTGCGAGACGATGGGCGGCTCCCATCCGGCGTATGAATATTCGATTTCCTGCCTGAAGGCGGGGAAGGCCGTCGTGACCTCCAATAAGGAAGTGGTGGCAACGTACGGCGTTGAGCTTCTGAACTGCGCGAAGGAAAACGGAACGCTGTACCAGTTTGAAGCAAGCGTCGGCGGCGGGATTCCGGTGATCCGCGCGTTCAATACCTCCCTTGCCGGTGACCGGATTTCTTCGGTGTATGGCATACTCAACGGAACCACCAACTATATTTTAACGAAGATGAAAACCGAAAACCGTTCCTTTGACGACGTCCTCGCGGAGGCACAGCTTCTCGGCTACGCGGAGCGGAACCCCGCTGCGGACGTCGACGGGATCGATGCCAAACGCAAGATTATGATTCTGGCCGCACTTGCTTCCGGAAAGCTGGTACGTGATACCGACGTCTATACGGAAACCATGCGCGGCGTGACAACGGCGGATATGAAGGCGGCCGAAGCGTGGGGCGGTACGGTCAAGCTGATTGCCGGAGCGGTCTTTGGGGAAAACGAAATCCGCGCGTACGTTTGTCCCATGTTTGTACCGTGGTCCTGTTCGCTGGCGCACGTCAGCGACGTTTATAACGGCATTTCCGTCACCAGCCCGGTCTGCGGCGACGTCATGTTTTACGGCCGCGGCGCCGGACGTCTTCCCACGGCGGGCGCCGTGGTCGCGGACGTCTGCGCGATTCTTTCCGGTGCCGCACGGGCGGAGCGGATTCCGGAATTCACGCACGCAGAAGGCTATGTGAAGCCGTTTGACGAAATCCGCTTCCGCTGTTATGTACGGGCGAGCGCGGGACGGAGCGAGCTTTGCGAGGCGCTGGCGGCATATGGCGAGGGGACGGAGGTTCTTTCGGACGAGGCCGGCGTGGTGGAGCTGATTACCTGCAGCCTCACAAAGCCGGAAATGGACAAAATCCGCGCGCAGTTTGAGGGAATCGAGTCCGTTATCCGCGTGCTGGACTGAATTTTCCGCCGCCCCGCCGGACGTTTTCAGCGTGAGATCAAAGGGATTTGCGGGGGAAACTTTTGTTGAGCAATGGAGCTTCGCTTCGCGAACTCCGCTTTCCCCCTGTAGTTACGCGAAGCGTAACTACGCCCCCATTCAAAAAACTTTAAAAAATGAGAAAGCAGCGTTTGTGCAGGTTCTGAGTTG
>JBJFGC010000380.1:0-8637 GCA_051892315.1 Eubacteriales bacterium | reverse complement strand
TACGTTTTATTTTTTTGAGTTTGATGTAACTTATCATTGACGACTGCACAAATTTGGATAATAGGAGAAGGAATGTGTATTTTTTGGGGGGCTCCGGAGAAGCCTGCCGACCGAAAACCGAAGATCATGGATTCCTCCACGAACATTTTCTTTCAGAAAACTCTTGACAAGCATAAGAAAATACTGTATAATATAAAAGAGGTAAAAACGAAAGCAGTTTGCCTTTGCTATGAGCGAAGGGAGGGAATATAGAGATGGCAGAAATCAGAGTAAAAGAAAACGAATCTCTGGACAGCGCACTTCGTCGGTTCAAGAGACAGTGTCAGCGTTCCGGAATTCAGGCCGAGCTTCGCAAGAGAGAATGCTATGAGAAGCCCAGCGTAAAGAAGAAGAAGAAGTCCGAAGCAGCCAGAAAGCGTAAGTATAAGTAAGGAAGCGGCTGGACGCAAAAAGTTTTTTACCTGCGATTCAGAAAGGGAATCACTCCGAAAGGTCTGGTTCCCCTTTGTATTTTTTTCGACAAATTGTATGAAACGGAGGCTATTGGTTCTATGAAAAAGACGGAAGTATTGTTTTTCTTTGATACAGAAGACTTTACCTCGGAAAGCTGCGCGGATGCGACGGTTCATCTGGCGAACCTTCTCACCGAGGAGGGGGTGACCGGTCATTTCGCCGTCGTCGGTCTGCTCGCCGAGCAGTTCACAAACTGGGGCAGAACGGACGTTGTGGAAGCTCTGCGCCCCCATATTATCGGTTCGCATACCTACGGACATACGCTCCATCCGGATATCGCCGAGATGAGCGAGGGCGAGGACTACGAGGCTGCACGCCGGCGCGTCATGGAAAAAGAAGCCGCTGCGGTTGAAAAGATCAAAAAACACCTCCATACGGAGGAAATTCTGTTCGCCGCCCCGCCCGGAGACAGCAAATCCTACGTGGCCATGTACGTTTACCGTGAGCTGGGGATCCCGTTTTATTGCGATACCGTCGTCCATGACGCCCGCAATACTCTCGTCGAATACTGCGGTATGACACAGATTGCCTATACCGACAGCCTGGAAAATATGTTCCTTTATGACGAGCCGCGTGAAAACAGCGACATCCTCGCGTCTCTCGCGCCGTACGACCGCGTCATCGTCTATACCCATCCCAACATTACGGTCAAAAAGGAATTCTGGGACTTATTGAATTATGCTCACGGAAACCTGCGGGAATACGGCGACTGGATCGAAGCCGAGGATCGGAGTCCGGAGGAAATTCAATTCCTGCGCGACCGCTTTCGCAGCCTGATCCGCGCCATCCGCGAGGACGACCGTTTTGAAATCACCGACTTGCGTGAAATCAAACGGAAGATGGATGCGCGTCCGGCGCGTACCATAGCTCCCGCGGACCTTGGGGCCATCCGTTCGGCGTTGGAAGAACGTCTGTATCCGCCGCGGAACGGTGACTACAGCGTTGCGGAAGTTTTTCAGGCGTGTGTCGAATTCCTTCGCGGAAGCGAGGTTTTCTATCCTGATGCACACAAGAGCTACGGATTTCTCTCGGAGCCGCAGGGAATTTCCGAGCCCGTGACTCTTTCACGCAGGGAAGTTGCGGACGCGCTGGCTTCCATAGATACCAATACGTTTCTTCCACCCGTAATTATGGCCGGCGGACATGCCGTCGGTCCGGCGGACTTCCTGTTCGCCATGCTGGACCTTCTGATCACCGGAGATGATACCGTCCGGCTGACACCGCGTGAACAGTGTGTCAGAATGCCCGAATTTGAGGAGCTGTGTGAGTTCCGTATGGACGGAGACAGCTGGATGCATTCCTACGATTTCCATGACGAATACGTTTCCGACCGCCTCCGTCTCCAGTCCTGGACGCTGCGGTATGCGGGAAATATGAAAATTTCTTGAGGCGGCAGGGGGACGCGAGATATCTCCTCCTCATAAAAAACTCCATAAAAAATGCAGGATGGTCTTGACTTGTTCGGAGAATATTGCTATAATAAACGCGGCAAGGGACGTTCGCCCTCACCGTCGTGAGACGTGAAACCGAACAAAATACTTTTCACACGAAATGGAGAATATTATGGCAAAGGTTTTAAAGGTTGCCTTCATTGGATGCGGCGGCCGGAACGGCGCGCATGTTCAGAAGTGCATGATGGATCCCGACCTTGAGTATGTCGGCTTCTGCGACCCGGACGAAAGCCGCGCGGTTGGTTATGCTGACCGGATCGGCGTATCTCCGGAAGGAAAAATTTTCAAAGATTACAAGGCGCTTCTCGCTAATACGACTCCAGACGTTATCTTTATGGCGGTTCCTCCGCACATGCACGGCGAAATCGAACCGGCGATCATTGAACGCGGCATTCCGTTCCTGATTGAAAAGCCGGTTGCTCTCGACCTCAAGACCGCGGAAGGCATTCTCGCACAGATCAAGGCGAAGAACCTCATTACCGCAGCTGGTTTCCAGGACAGATACCAGAACCTCACCCAGATTATGAAGGACTACATCAAGGACAAGCAGGTTGGTCTGGTGTCCGGCGCGTGGTTCGGCGGCATCCCCGGTGTGTGGTGGTGGAGAAGAATGGAAACCTCCGGCGGCCAGGTTGTGGAACAGAACATTCACATCTTTGACCAGGCACGTTACCTCTTTGGCGAACCCCTGTACGTCAACTGCGCAGGTGCGCGCGGTATCGTGGACGGCGACAAGTACGGCGTTCCGGGCTACAACGTTCATGACTACTCCTCCGCTGTGATCAAGTTCAAGAGCGGCGTGGTTGCCAACATCTATACCGGCTGCTACGTTCGTGCGGGCGGCGGTATGCAGTCCGGTATGAACATCTACTGCGCAGATGCTACGCTGGAATACGCGCTCCGCAGCTGGCTGAAGATCCGCGACGTCAACGGCGAACAGTATTACGAAAGAGGCGAAGAACAGACCGGTATCCAGGACAGAACCTTCCTCAACGCAGTGCGTACCGGCGACCGTTCCGGCATTCTTGCAGACTACGAAGAAGCCGTCAAGTCCCTCCGCCTGACGCTCGCCTGCAACGAATCCATCGAGACCGGCCGTACCGTCTTCTTCGACTGATTCAGACTCTATTTTTTCGGGGAAAACTTCCTGTCAGGGGTTTTCCCCCTTTTACGTTAACGTGAGTTCGGCGGAGCTTGCGGGGGAAACTTTTGTGAACAAAAGTTTCCCCCGCACCCCCTTCAAAAAACTTTAATCAGAGTGAAAAGACAAAGTTTGTGCAAATTTTGAGTTAAATTTGCACTGCACCTTGTTCATTCGAACGGTACTGCTGCACAATACGATCCTGAGCTGAGCCGCGATGCGGGGAAAAGGAGAAAAAAGAAAATGCGCGTGTTGATTGGAACGACGAACCCGTCGAAGGTGAAGCGGTTTGAAACCATGCTGGACGGACGGAATGTGGAATTTCTGACGCTGCGGGATCTCGGAATTACGGAGGAGCCGCGGGAAACGGGGACGACACCGGAGGAAAACGCGCGTCTGAAGGCGGCGTTTTATGGCCGGTACTTTGACCGCGTCATCTGCAACGATTCCGGCCTGTATTTTGACGAACTTCCCTTGGATGACCCGCGTCAGCCGGGATTAAAGGTCCGCAGTCCGGAAGGAACCCGTCTGAACGATGAGGAAATGATCGATTATTACAGCAGGCTCGTTCATTCGCTCGGCGGAAGAGTGACCGCGTACTACCTCGACGGGATTGCGGTCTGCAAGGACGGAAAAATCACTTCCTTCATGGAAACTGGAGAAGTGGTCCGCACAGGGATGTTCGATATGGTAGAGACCCCCTCGCCCCTGCGTCACGAAGGATGGCCCCTGGACTCGCTGTCGGTTCACCGGGACTCCCAGACCTTCTTCGTCGACGGCGGAAGCAGGCCCGCTCCATCCGAAGAAAACGTCATTCTCGGCGCCTACCGCACCCGTCTGACCGAGTTTCTCGTCTGTTCACTGGGGATAGGATAAATTTCATAGCACAATAGAAACAGAGTTGGATGCAAATCTTCTGATTTGTGTCCAACTCTGTTTTTCTGCCCGGATTGGAAGCTTTATGAGGTGCAAAAACTTTTTTATCTAAAGTACTTCGCAGCGGATTCAAAGAGCTTCATATCATATTCGCCGGGAACGTTTTTGTAAAGGCCGGGGTTCCAGCGTTCGGTGTGGCCCATTTTGCCGAGGACACGGCCGTCCGGAGAGGTAATCCCCTCGATGGCCATGACGGAACCGTTCGGGTTATAGTCGATGTTCATGGTGGCGTTGCCGAATTCGTCGGCGTACTGGGTGGCAACCTGACCGTTTTTCACAAGGGTTTTCAATGTTTCTTCATTGGCGATGAAACGTCCCTCGCCGTGGGAAATTGCGACCCGGTAGACTTCGCCGACCGCGGTCTCCGCGAGCCACGGAGACTTGTTGGACGCGATTCGGGTGGAAACCAGACGGGACTGGTGACGGCCGATTTTGTTGAAGGTGAGGGTCGGACAGGTCTCGTCGGTGTCGACAATTTCGCCGAACGGTACAAGCCCCAGCTTGACGATGGCCTGGAAGCCGTTGCAGATGCCGCACATCAGACCTTCGCGTATCTTCAGCATTTCGTTGGTCGCTTCCCGAACGGCGCCGTTGCGGAAGAACGCCGTGATGAACTTGCCGCTTCCGTCCGGTTCGTCGCCGCCGGAGAAGCCGCCCGGGATAAAGATGGTCTGCGCGGACTTTACTGCATTTGCAAAGTAGGCAGCGGAATCGGCGACATCCTTCGACGTCAGATTGCGGATGACGACGATTTCCGGGTCAAAGCCGGCACGGGCGAGCGCCTTCGCGGTGTCGTATTCGCAGTTGGTTCCCGGGAAAGCGGGAATGAGAACCTTCGGACGCGCGAATTTTTCGGAAGAATATGCACGGGTCACGCAGGGTGCAGCAAGGTTTTCCACCTTTTCGCTGTTGTCCTGGGACGCCGCGTTGACCGGATAAACCCCTTCGAGAACGCTGTTGTAAATTGTCTCCAGTTCGTCGAGAGCGACGCGCTGTCCGCGATAGACAAGAGCGTAGTCGCCGGTCGTGGTACCGATGCGCTGTCCGACGGTCAGTCCGTCGCCTTCAAGAAGGAAGGAACCGTAGGAATAACCAAAGAGATCTGCCGGTGTGACGGAATCTTCAAGCACACAGCCGATCCGGTTGCCGAGGGACATCTTCAGAAGCCCTTCCGCGACACCGCCGTAAGCGGGCGTGTAAGCCGCGCAAACGCATCCTTTTTCCACAAGATCGTGAACGATGGTGAAATTGTTCAGCAGCGACTCCGTGGTGGGAAGGCCGTTTTCGTCGCAGTCCGGCTTCAGAAGCACGACTGTGTGGCCCTCACTCTTGAATTCGGGGGAGAGGATGTTCTGAATCCGGTCGGTTGTCACGGCGAAGGAAACGAGGGTCGGGGGAACGTCGAGCTTTTCAAACGAACCGCTCATGGAGTCCTTGCCGCCGATGGAACCGATGCCGAGTTCAAGCTGGGCACGGAACGCGCCGAGTAAGGCGGCCAGCGGCTTGCCCCACCGTTTTCCGTCGTGCATGGGCTTCTCAAAGTATTCCTGGAAGGTCAGATAAACGTCCTCAAACTTTGCACCGGACGCAATGAGCTTGGAAACGGATTCCACAACGGCAAGGTAGGCGGAATGGTACGGGCTCTTTTCCGCGATAAACGGGTTGTAGCCCCACGCCATGAGGGAAACCGTTGTGGTATCGTGCTTTTCGATGGAAATCTTGTGCGCCATCGCCTGCGCCGGTGTCTTCTGATATTTTCCGCCGAACGGCATGAGAACCGTTCCTGCACCGATGGTGGAGTCAAAACGTTCGGAAAGACCACGTTTTGAGCATACGTTGAGGTCGCCGGCCAGTGCCTTCATGCCGGATGCAAAGTCGGCCGGGAGTTCCTTTTCGTAGGACTGGGGAGCGGCGGGCGTGATGCTGATGTGCTTTTCAGCACCGTTGGAGTTGAGAAATTCACGGGAAAGATCCACGATGGTCTTGCCGCGCCAGGTCATGACCAGCCGCGGAGACTCGGTTACGTGCGCGACGACGGTTGACTCCAGATTTTCCGCGTCCGCAAGGGTCCGGAACTGCTCCACATCCTCCGGAGCGACAACAACTGCCATTCGTTCCTGCGATTCGCTGATGGCCAGTTCCGTACCGTCGAGACCGTCATATTTCTTCGGAACGGTATCGAGGTCGATGAACAGACCGTCCGCAAGCTCGCCAATGGCAACGGAAACACCGCCGGCTCCAAAGTCGTTGCAGCGTTTGATGAGACGGGAGGCTTCGGGATTGCGGAACAGCCGCTGCAGCTTGCGTTCCTCGGGTGCGTTTCCTTTCTGAACCTCCGCGCCGCAGGATTCCAGCGAGTGGAGGTTGTGCGATTTGGAGGAACCGGTCGCACCGCCGCAGCCGTCACGGCCGGTACGGCCGCCGAGAAGGATGACGATATCGCCCGGAACGGGGCATTCGCGGCGCACATTCTTTTCGGGAGCGGCCGCGATGACCGCGCCGATTTCCATTCGCTTGGCCGCGTAGCCGGGGTGGTACAGCTCATCGACCTGACCGGTGGCCAGACCGATCTGATTGCCGTAGGAGCTGTAGCCGGCTGCCGCCGTGGTGACGAGCTTTTTCTGCGGGAGCTTTCCGGGAAGGGTTTCCGAAATCGGCCGGGTCGGGTCGGCTGCGCCCGTTACACGCATTGCCGCGTACACATAGGAACGCCCGGACAGGGGGTCACGGATGGCACCGCCGATGCAGGTGGCTGCGCCGCCAAACGGTTCGATTTCGGTTGGGTGGTTGTGCGTTTCGTTTTTGAATAAGAGAAGCCACGGCTCGGTCGTACCGTCCACATCCACGTTGATTTTGACTGTGCAGGCGTTGATTTCCTCAGATTCGTCCAGCTTCGGCAGCTTTCCGGATGCCTTGAGCTCGCGGACGGCGATGGTGGCAAGATCCATCAGGGTGATTGGCTTCTGTTCCCGGCCCAGTTTGGCGCGGACAGCCTTGTATTCCTCAAACGCAGAGGCGAGAAGCGGATCCTCAAAGGTCACACGGTCGATGGTGGTCAGAAAGGTCGTGTGGCGGCAGTGGTCGGACCAGTAGGTATCAATCATCTTGATTTCCGTGATGGTGGGATCGCGGTCTTCCGAACGGAAATATTCCACGGTGAAGCGAAGGTCGTCTTCGTCCATGGCAAGACCGTATTGAGCGATAAAACCGGCAAGGTCCGCATCCGTCATGGCACGGAAGCCGTCAAGAAGGGCAACGTCCGCAGGCGTATCGTATACCACGGCAAGCGTGTCCTTCGGCTCCAGGGAGGCTTCCCGTGCTTCCACGGGGTTGATGACATACTTCTTGATGGCGGTCAGCTCCTCTGCGGTCAGCGCGCCGGAAAGAATGTATACCTTAGCCGTCCGGACAACGGGCCGCATTCCCTGCGAGAGAATCTGGATGCACTGGGCGGCGGAATCGGCTCTCTGGTCGTACTGGCCGGGCAGATATTCAACAGCGAATACGGTATCTCCTTCCCTGACGGTGAGGTCACGGTAGGTGACGTCAACCTGCGGCTCGGAAAAAACCGTGGTTGCCGCGTACTCAAACAGCTCCGGCTCGATGTTTTCCACATCGTAGCGGTTCTGGACGCGGACACCGGTCAGGGAACGGATGCCGAGAAAGGAAATAAGGTCGGATTTCAGCGCGTCGGCTTCTACCGTCAGTCCCTCGCGCTTTTCTACATAAATTCTGTATACCATTCTGCAATACCTCTTATCTGCACCGAAGGGCGCGCTGTCCGATGTCGCGGCGCAGGTACGCGCCCTCGAATTTCACGTCCGCCGCCGCCTCGTACGCATATTTTACGGCTGTTTCCAGTGTATCGGCCACTGCTGTGACGCCGAGCACGCGTCCGCCGCCGGTGACAAGAACCCCGTCTTTCCGTTTGGCGCCGGCGATGTAGATTTCCGCGCCGTGTTTCGGCTGTTCGGGCAGCGTAATCGGGAAGCCGGTCGCGTATTTTTTCGGATAACCGTCGGAGGCGAGAATGACGCAGCACGCGTGGGCGTCGCGGAACTTCACGTGCACCTGACCAAGTTCTCCTTTGGCGACCGCCTGCATGATTTCAAACAGGTCGGTTTCCAGAAGGGGAAGGACAACCTGCGTTTCCGGGTCGCCGAAGCGGCAGTTGTACTCAATGACCTTCGGACCGTTTTTCGTCAGCATCAGGCCGAAGTAGAGACAACCCTTGAACGTCCGGCCCTCTTTGTTCATCGCGTTCATGGTGGGCAGGAAGATTTTTTCCATGCACTCTGCCGCGACCGCTTCGGTATAGTAAGGATTCGGCGCAACCGTGCCCATGCCGCCGGTGTTCAGACCGGTGTCGTTGTCGCCGATTCGCTTGTGATCCATCGAGGAAACCATCGGAACGATGACTTTTCCGTCGGTAAAGGAGAGGACGGACACCTCCGGTCCCTCAAGAAATTCTTCAATGACGACACGGTTTCCGCTCGCACCGAAGACTTTGTCCTCCATAATTTCACGGAGCGCGTCCTCAGCCTCTTCGCGAGTCGTGCAGATGAGAACGCCCTTGCCCAGCGCCAGTCCGTCAGC
>JBJFGC010000379.1:0-8660 GCA_051892315.1 Eubacteriales bacterium | reverse complement strand
CTTCGCGGCGTTCTCCGGCAATCATTGCCTCCGCACCGTGGCCAAGCTGCTTGCGGAGGTGGTCAAACCATCCATCGAGGGAAAACGCATCCACAGCGGCGAGAGCTTTGGCGCGATCGGGGGTAAGTTCCATCAGTTTTTCGTAGGCCTGGAGTGTGAGGAGCGTCCCGACGCCGCACTGGATGCCGTGGAGATCGGCGGGCGTGCCGAATTCGAGGGCGCGCATGTCGATGATATGGGAAATATAATGCTCCATTCCGGACGCCGGACGGGAGATGCCCGCGTAATTCATGGCAAGGCCGGAAAGGACAAGTCCTTCGGTCAGCCGGCATACCGCAGTAAGGTCGCCGTTCACCGCGTTCTGTGCGGCACGGACGCAGGTATCCAGGGAGGTCCGGACGATCTGCGCGACGGTCGGACAGTAATACTCACCAAGGAGCAGAGAGGCAATCTGCCATTCGGCCAGGCTGACATACTTGGCAGCCATATCGCCGATGCCGGAGCGAATCATATGCGCGGGAGCGTTGGCGAGAATTTCCGCATCGCCGATGACGACGTCGGGACATTTGGAATTCAGCGAAACCTTCAGTCCGCCCCGCTCCATCGAGGAGGAAGCGGAAGCAAAACCATCCATGGAAGGCGCAGTAGCGACGTAAATGTCCGGCACCTTTTTGGCGGCAGCGAGGATTTTGCAGGTATCGTTGATGACGCCGCCGCCCACGGCAATCACGCTGTCGCAGTCCGCGGTACTGTACATAAGAGCTTCACCGACGATTGTTTCATCGGGCGCGGGATGAATCCGCTGGATCACGTGGAGGGTATACGGGATAAGTTCGGCATCGAGGAGAGCGACAACGCGTTCGCCGGCTGCCTTATAGGTGAGGGTATCACAGAGGACGAAGGGATGGGTACCCTTATGTTTCCGAAGCATAGCGGGTAGGTGCAGCAGGGCGTTTTCGGCGATGATGCAGTCTTTCAGCAGGCCGAAATGCCGGCGGCCGCACGTGCAGGAAAAACCGTCGTTTGCCATCAGCCATTCGATGGAAGGGATCATATTAAGCCACCTCCGATTTTTGTTCTGAGTTTTCGGATATTCTCGGCGATGTTTTCGCCGCAGAAAACGCTGGACGAGCCGGCGACGTAAAGGTTTGCTCCCGCCGCGCACATTTTTTCTGCGTTATCGAAGCTGACGTTCCCGTCCACCTCAATTTCGATGTTCTCATACCCGCGCTCATCGAGGTAACGGCGGCAGTCGGTAATTTTCCGGATCATCTGCGGCAGGAGCTTTTGTCCGGCAAAGCCGGGATTGACCGTCATGAGCAGCACCGCGTCGATGTCCTCGAGAACGTAGTCAAGCGTACAGAGCGGTGTGGCTGGATTCAGTGCTGCCATTGGTTTTGCACCGCAGTTCCGCACGGCGGCTAAGGCGCGCTGAAAGTGGTGGGTGGCCTCGGCATGAATCGACACGTACTCGCCAGCTCTCGGTCGGAACCAGTCGATTTTCCCCTCCGGCTCGGTAATCATGAGATGAAGATCAAGCGGAATTGCCGTCATCTCCCGCAGCCGTTCACAAAAATCCGTTCCAAGTGTAAAATTCTTCACGAACACGCCGTCCATTACATCAATATGAAGATATTCCACCCCGCTCTGTTCAAAAATCCGCAAAAGTTCCGGAAATCCGCGATAGTCTGCGCACATCATGGAAGGTGAAATTTGCTGTTTCAACATAAAATCATTGCATCCTCTCCAGGTAAAATTTCGCTTTCATTATAGCAGACTCATCGGCTTTTTTCAACATGTAAAAAAAGTTTCGGGGGAGAAATTGGGACGCGGGGCTTTGGGTAAAGCTTCAGCCTCCCCTCCCCAAAACTTTCCCCCATAAATAGCCTCAAATCCCTTGATTATACGGGAAAAATCTTATATAATGATGAAAAGAACAACGGAGGGGGAGCTTTATGATTTATGTAAATCCCAAAACGTCGTTTGATGAATATCCCCACGACGGCCTGAAGCTGGATACGGAGAAACCGCTGAATGATTTTCAAAAGGCGTTCGTTCTGAGGAATTTCCCCGGCAGGTCGATCGTCCACGCGGAGTATACAGGAACGGAGTGGCTGCCCTGTCCGGTACGGATAACACTTGACGGCGGACCGACACTTTATTTGAAGGTCAGCCGACATCGGGACGGAGTCCGGAACGAGGCCATGGTGCTTCCGCTTTTGAAACGCGCGGGACTTGCAGTGCCGGAACTCATCGCCGGACCGGTTCTGGATCCGGACGCTCCAAACCTTGGCGAAATGACGCTGATTTCCGAACTCGACGGACAGGATGCCCTGAGCTGGTATTTTGCAAAGCCCAGTCCGGAACGTCTGGACGCGGTCAGAAAAATCACACTGGAGGGTGTCGCGCGTTATCATGCGTTGACGCCTTACCTGCTTGAAAATGGAGCCGATCGTTTTCTGCCGACTGTGACCCTTGCAGACGAGCTTGATGCGATTCTCGCGCGCGGCGGCGAATGGTTCGAGGATCCACGATTCTGCGCCGCGGTGGCGGAGATTGAGCCAAAGGTGCGAAGCATTGACGTGCCGCTCGTGTTCACCAACGGTGATATTCATCCGGGAAATTTCCTGCAAAAGGATGGAGCGCTGTGTGGTTTTATCGACTTCACCCATTCGTCCTTCAAGGACCCGCTGTACGGGTTCGCAACCTACATCGCCTACGATATGAAGCCCTTCGAGTGCATCATCGACGCTTATCTCGCACAAAGCGGACAAACCTGGGAAGACTTTAACCTCCGCCTGAAACTGCGGATCCTGTGGGTCCTGCAGCGGGAAGTGACGCGAGACGGCGACAAAGACCGTCCGTTCCGGGATGATCTGCTGAAATTTTTAGAATCATAAGAACAGACAAGGAGAAAAAACGTGTATCAAAAAGAACAGCTTATCCGAATTTTTGAACGCATCGGCCTGACCTATGCCGATGGGATACCGAATAATTTTGAAACCCTTGCGGCCGTTCAGTACGGGTTTCAGAAAAATATACCATACGAAAATCTGGACATTCTGAAAAAAGTCCCGCTCTCGCTGGACTACGACCGCCTCTATGATAAAATTGTCCTGCATCACCGCGGCGGTTATTGCTTTGAACTCAACGGCTTCCTTGGCGAAGTGTACCGCTCCCTCGGTTTCGATGTAACCGAATATATGGCGCGTTATCTCCGCGGAGAAACCGAAATTCCCATGCGCCGGCACCGCGTCCTTGGCGTCCGAACCGCGGACGGAAAAACCTACATCTGCGATGCAGGGATCGGACAATCCGCTTTCCGGATCCCTTTACTGCTGGAAGAAAACAGCCACAGCGTACAGTATGGCGAGGAATACCGCGTGACCCGTGAACCGTTTTTCGGCTGGATGATCGCCGACCTCCACCACGGTGCGTGGCGAAGATTCTACAGTTTTATCGAGGAGGAGCAGCTGAACATCGACTATATCATGCCGTCGTTCTGGTGTGAGAACGCCAAAGAGTCTCCCTTCACTTCCGCCGAAATCTTCTCGATTAAAACCGACGACGGCCGGATTACGCTGGATGCCAATGTGCTTCATCTCTTTTCCGGGGACACCGTCACGGAAAAGTTCCTCAACGAGGACGAGGTGCGCGAAGCGTACAGCAAATACTTCGGTCTGCCGTATGACGCGGCGACAGCAGCCGGACTGCGGCGGTATCGGGAAGGAGAACGGGCATGACAGACCATGCAAAGCGTGCCGAAGAGCTTTTCTTTTCGGGCTGCAACTGCGCGCAGGCGGTGTTCTGCGCATTTGAGGACGTGACCGGATTTTCCCATGAGGAAGCCATGCGAATTGCCTCCTCGTTCGGTGCGGGATTCGGACGCCTTCGGGAGGTCTGCGGGACAATGAGCGGCGCAGCTATGGTTGCCGGACTTTTATGGGGTTCCGCCGATCTTGACGATCACGCGAAAGCGGAGCAGTACGCGCGGATTCAGGACATTGCACAACGCTTCCGCCAGCGTCACGGAACGATTATCTGCCGCGAACTGCTGCGGGGGATTGCGTCCGACACCAACCCCGTTCCGGAAGCGCGAACGGACACCTATTACAAAAAACGTCCGTGCGTTCGCTTTGTCGTATCGATGGCGGAAATTCTGGACGAAATTCTGGCGGAAAAGGGGCTCGAGCAATGACCTTCGCGGGAATACAAAAGCTGACACTGCTCGATTATCCCGGGAAAACCGCCTGCACTCTGTTCACACGCGGGTGCGGGCTGCGCTGCCCGTTCTGCCATAATGCACGTTTGGTACGGCCCGGCGGAGACGCTTCCCTCTCCTTCGTTTCCAATGCGGACGTTCTTGCGTTTCTGAAAAAACGTATCGGTTTGCTGGACGGCGTCTGTGTGTCCGGCGGCGAACCGCTGCTGCACACAAAGGAGCTGCGGGATTTTCTTCCCGCCGTACGGGAAATGGGTTTTTCGGTCAAGCTGGACACCAACGGAACCGATCCGCACGCGCTCGCGGGACTCCTGCGGGATGGTCTGGTCGATTATGTAGCCATGGATGTGAAGAACGCGTTTCCGTATTACGCCGAAACGGCAGGGCTGCCGGAATTTGACGTTTCCCCGGTACGGGAAAGCATCGATTTGCTGAGGAACGGCACTGTGGACTATGAATTCCGCACGACCGTAGTGCGGGAATTTCACACGGTCCGGCGGATCCGCGAGCTGGCAGAATCCATCCGCGGGGCCAAACGATATTTTTTACAGAAATTCCGGGACTCGGGAGAACTGCTGGAAAACGGATTATCGGCCGTTTCCGAGGAGGAAATGCGTGCGATGTGTGCTGAGGCCGGTAAGTTCTGCCCGACGGAATTGCGAGGGTAACCAATGAAAAACCTGTATATGATCGGCGGCACGATGGGCATCGGGAAGACCACCGTCAGCCGTTGGATGAATCAAATGCTTCCCGCAAGCGTGATGCTCGACGGAGACTGGTGCTGAGCCATGGATCCATTTACAGTAAACGAAGAAACCAAGTCGATGGTTCTGGACAACATCTGTCACATGCTGAACAATTTCCTGCGTTGTGATGCTCTTGAAAACATCGTCTTCTGCTGGGTCATGCACGAACCGTCCATTTCCGACGGAATTCTCGCGCGTCTGAACCTCGCAGAAGCGGAGTGCCGCGTCCACAAAATCTCGCTGACCTGCCGCGAGGATGTGCTTTGCGCAAGGCTCCGTTCGGACATCGAACGCGGTCTCCGTACGCCCGACGTCATTCCCCGCAGCGTCGCCCGTCTTCCGCTCTACCAGTCCCTGGACACCTTTTTGTTCGACGTTTCCGACATAGCGCCGGAAGAAGCAGCGCGGCAGATTGTTGAAAAGTTTTGATGTGGAAAAGTTCTGAAGGGGGGATACGCAAAGCGTATCCCCCCTCAAAAAACTTTCGTCTTAATACATATATTCTATATCTCCCCGGTATTCATATCAAGTTCACAATTTTATGTTAAACTATGACGTTATTTTAATTGAAGAAAGAGGCTTACTGTTTTGAAACTTACCGAACTGTTCCGCAAAGATACCCTGTCCCTCTCCTTTGAAGTCTTTCCTCCGAAAACGGACACCGCGTTTGAAAATGTCCGGGCAGCTACCGAAGAAATTGCGTCCCTTCGTCCCTCCTTTGTCAGCGTGACGTACGGCGCGGGCGGCGGGACCAGCCGCTATACGCTTGAAATTGCGAAAAATATCAAAGAAACCTACGGTGTCCCCACGCTGGCCCACCTGACCTGTGTGTCCTCCACGCGGGAGACGGTCCGCCAGCGCATCGAAGATATGAAAAACGCCGGCATCGAGAACGTCATGGCACTCCGCGGCGACTTGACGCCTGAGCTGGAGGCTTCCGACCGCAGCACATGGAGCTATTCACACGCAGTAGAGCTGGTTCGCGAGCTGAAGGAAAGCGGTGCGGACTTCTGCATTGGCGGGGCCTGCTATCCCGAAATCCATCCGGAAAGTTCGAATCAAAAGGAGGATATCCTTCATCTCCGCGAAAAGGTGGATGCCGGCTGCGAATTTCTGACAACACAGATGTTTTTCGACAACAATCTGCTCTACAATTTCCTTTACAAAATCCGCGAGGCCGGAATTACCGTTCCGATTATCCCGGGCATCATGCCCATTACCAATGCCAAGCAGGTGGATCGCGCCATCCGGCTCTCCGGCTCCTTTATGCCGCAGCGCTTCAAGAGTCTTGTGGACAAGTTCGGGGACAATCCCGATGCAATGAAGCAGGCCGGCATTGCCTACGCCACCGACCAGATCATCGACCTGTACGCCAATGGTATTCAGAACGTCCACGTGTATTCCATGAACAAACCGGACGTCGCCGCAAAAATTATGGACAACCTCTCCTCCATTCTCGGTTAATCGCATGTCGGATACCATTTTTGTCAAAAATTATGCAGAGCCGCCGGTGAATCCACGGGAAATTCTGCGGTACGCCGGCTATCCTTCTTCCCATGCCGTGGAGGGAAACGCACTGCTTGAGCCGTGTCTTGCTGAAGCACGCGGAAGCTTCCGATATGCAGTCTGCTGGCGGGAGGTTCCTGTCTCGTTCGGCGAGGAATCTCTCGACCTTTCGTTTGTACAGACGCCCTCTGAGGGGCTGCGTAAAAATCTGCGCGGATGCCGCCGCGCGGTCATCTTTGCCGCCACAGTAGGGGTGGGTATCGACCGTCTCATTGCAAAATACAGCCGCCTCTCCCCTACCCGTGCTCTCATGATGCAGGCCATCGGCGCGGAGCGGATTGAAAGTCTATGCGACGCGTTTTGTGAAGATCTGTGCGTACAGACCGGATGCCTTCTGAAGCCGCGGTTCAGCCCCGGCTACGGTGATCTTCCGCTGGAGATACAGCGGGACTTCTTTGCCGCACTGGACTGTCCACGGAAAATCGGGCTTTCCCTGAACGAAAGCCTGCTGATGTCGCCGTCGAAATCGGTGACCGCGATTGTCGGCATCACGTCTGACCTCCCGGAAAACTCCGGATGCAATACAAATCAATGCGCCTCCTGCTCCCAAGCGGACTGCGCTTTCAGAGGATAATACATGAACATTTCAGACTATCTCAAGGATCATATTGTCTACCTCGACGGTGCAATGGGCACGCTTTTGCAGGAACGTGGGCTGCGCCCCGGTGAGGCACCGGAAAGCTGGAACCTGACCCACGCCGACCTCATCACCGCCATCCACAAGGCCTATTTTGACGCCGGATGCAACGTTGTCGTCACCAACACGTTCGGCGCGAACCCGTTGAAATTTTCGCCGGAGGAGCTTGACGAAATCGTTCGCGCAGCCGTCGACAACGCGCGGTCCGCACAGGCACTCACCACCGCTGCGCAGGAAACCTTCGTCGCGCTGGACATCGGCCCGACCGGAAAGCTGCTCAAGCCTTACGGAGACTTTGACTTCGAGGATGCCGTTGCGGCGTTTGCCGAAACGGTAAAGCTCGGCGTAAAGTATGGAGTCGACCTGATTCTGATCGAAACCATGAACGACAGCTACGAAACCAAGGCCGCGCTGCTCGCCGCGAAGGAAAACGCCGACCTGCCTGTGTTTGTCTCCAATGCGTACGGTGAGGACGGCAAGCTGATGACCGGCGCATCTCCGGCCGCGATGGTGGCCATGCTGGAAGGCATGCACGCGGATGTCATCGGCGTGAACTGCTCCCTCGGTCCGCGGGCTCTGCAGGGTGTCATAGAAGAATATTTAAAATACGCCTCCGTGCCGGTTCTGATGAAGCCGAACGCCGATCTTCCCCGGACCGACGAAAACGGAAAAACCTTTTTTGATGTGAGTCCGGACGAATTTGCAGAAACGCTGGCCGCGCTGACGCGGAAGGGACTGCGCGCTGTCGGAGGCTGCTGCGGCACGACGCCGGAGTACATTAGAGCCCTTGTGGAAAAAACCGCCGGTCTCTCCCCGTGTCCAACCACGGCAAAAACGGAAACCATGGTTTCCTCCTATACCCACGCGGTTGTCTTCGGGGACTCGCCGGTTCTGATCGGCGAACGCATCAATCCGACGGGAAAGAAACGCTTCAAACAGGCACTCCGTGACAACGACATCGACTACATTCTGAACGAAGGGGTCAGCCAGCAGGAACGCGGCGTTCATGTTCTGGACGTCAACGTCGGACTGCCGGAAATCGACGAGCCGGCGCTTCTGAAAACCGTCGTCTGTGAATTACAGGCGATCCTCGATCTGCCGCTTCAGATCGACACGTCCGACGCACGCGCAATGGAAGCGGCGCTGCGGCGGTACAACGGAAAGGCGCTGGTCAATTCCGTGAACGGGAAAGAAGAAAGTATGCGGACGATTTTCCCACTGATTCAGAAATACGGCGGTGTAGTCGTCGCGCTGACATTGGATGAGGACGGCATTCCCGAAACGGCAGAGGGACGCGTGAAAATCGCACAAAAAATTCTCAAAACCGCGGAAGAATACGGAATTGAGAAAAAAGACCTTCTTTTTGACACGCTTGCGATGGCCGTCAGCGCAGCGCTGGACGCCGCTCTGGTGACGCTTGGTGCTCTGCACGCCATCCGTCATGACCTCGGCTGCTACACGTCGCTGGGCGTATCCAACATTTCCTTCG
>JBJFGC010000378.1:0-2214 GCA_051892315.1 Eubacteriales bacterium | reverse complement strand
CTTTCCTCGATTTCGCCGGTTTCAAGGTCGGTGAAGCGGGTGTAGAGTGAGATTTTGTTGTTCTCGTCGAGGTTGTCCCACACGGCGGAGGTGAAGCAGTCGATGCAGGAGGGGATTTCAATTCGCTCAGGCTCTCCTATAAATGTAGGGATGGGATTTCCGTCGGTTACATAGGTGTGGATGAAGTGACCGAGACCTGCCTTTGCGGGGTAGGAGAAGGTTTCGCGCACGCAGTCCGAGCCTTCCTCGTCGAGAGATTTGAGAATGCTCATCTTGTATTTGAAGTCGCCGTCTCCGAGGTACAGGATGCCGGAGATTCTCGGAGTCCAGTTCGGTCCGTCGGGCTCGAATTTTCTCGTGTCGAGAGCGGCTTCAAAGGTGCTTCCGGCGAGAATGTAGTCGCGGATTGTGTCGGTCTGGTCACCGTTTGTTACGACGACAATTTTGCCGAGGTCGCGTATGGGGTAGTAAATGATCAGCGAGGGATCTTCAACTTTGGAGGCGTCATAGGGGTGGGTTTTCATGTCGCGTCCCTCGGGAATGAACACACGGTTGCGGCTGTTTTCGCTTCTGCCCATGATGAAATACGCAAACGCCGCTTTTTTTCCGTCGGGAGTTTTGCCGATCATGATGCCGCGGCCGACGTACGGGTTGCCGGACAGAACGTCCTTGATGCTGTTGATTTTGTAAATATCCATGTTTTTCCTACCTTGTCCGGTTAATTTTCGTTTTGACGTGCGAGCTCCGCCGCGACCATTTCACATGCGGCAGGAAGGATCTGCCATTCGGCCTCCTCCATGACGCGGCGCTGAAGCGTTTCGGGCGTGTCGTTTTCTTCAATATAGACGGCCTTCTGCAGGAGAATCTTTCCGCCGTCGGGAATGCTGTTGACAAAATGAACGGTCGCGCCGGTGACCTTTACGCCATACGCAAGCGCAGCCTCGTGAACCTTCAGACCGTAGAAGCCCTTGCCGCAGAAGGAGGGGATCAGGGAAGGATGCACATTGATGATGCGGTTTTCGTAGCGGTCGGTGAACGCCCCCGAAAGAATGCTCATGAAGCCGGCGAGAACGATCATTTCAATCCTGCGTGCTTCCAGTTCGCGAAGAATGCAGTCCTCGAAGTCGTCCCGATGCTCCTTCCGCGAGACGACCACAGATTCGATGCCGTGGTTTTTCGCACGGGTGAGGGCGTAGGCGTCCGGGTTTGAGGAGAGCACCAGAGCGATTTCGCCGTGCGGGATTTTCCCGGCCTCCGCCTGGTCGATCAGCGCCTGCAGATTGGTGCCGCCGCCCGAAACGAAGACGGCAATTTTTGTTTTTCTCATGGCCGGCTCCCTCAGACGAGAAGAACGCCGTCGTCGGACACAACGGTTTCTCCGAGAATGTAGGCATCTTCTCCGTTGGCACGGAGGATTTCCAGCGCGCGGTCCGCGTCGTTTTTGTCCACGGTGATGCTCATGCCGACGCCCATATTGTAGGTATTGAACATATCGCGCTCGGGAATGCCGCCCTCTTTTGCGATGAGGGAGAAAATCGGGAGTGTGCGGACCGCGGCCTTTTCGATTTTCGCGGAAATGCCCTGCGGAAGGCTGCGCGGAATGTTTTCGTAGAAGCCGCCGCCCGTGATGTGGGAAATTCCCTTGACCTTTACTCCATCCAAAAGGGCGAGAACCGGCTTGACGTAAATTTTCGTCGGGGTCAGAAGCACCTCGCCCAGACTCCGGCCGTCCAGCTCGGCAACCGGCGCCGTCAGGTCGCGGCTTTCAATGTCGAAGACCTTACGGACGAGCGAGAAACCGTTGGAGTGAACGCCGCTGGAGGGGAGCGCAAGAATCACATCGCCTGGAACGATGGTTTCCTTGTCAAGAATGCGGCTTTTGTCAACGATACCGCACGCGTAGCCCGCGAGGTCGTACTCGTCTTCCGGGTAGAAGCCGGGCATTTCCGCGGTTTCACCGCCGACGAGGGCGCAGCCGCCCTGAACGCAGCCGTCCGCCACGCCGGAGACAATGGCCGCAATTTTTTCCGGATAATTCTTGCCGCACGCGATGTAGTCAAGGAAAACGAGCGGTCTTGCGCCGACGCAGATGATATCGTTGACGCACATGGCAACGCAGTCGATGCCGACGGTGTCGTGCTTGTCCATCCGAAAAGCGATGCGGAGCTTGGTTCCCACGCCGTCGGTGCCGGAAACGAGCATGGGATGACGGAT
>JBJFGC010000377.1:0-2220 GCA_051892315.1 Eubacteriales bacterium | reverse complement strand
GGTGATAGCAGCGGTAAGGGTGGTCTTACCGTGGTCAACGTGACCAATGGTGCCAATGTTTACATGGGGCTTAGTACGCTCAAAATGTGCCTTTGCCATTGGATGAATCCTCCTGAAATTAAGGTTGCTTCTATTATATAATATTTTGTTGCGTTTGTAAAGGGGAAATGCGTTTTTTTGAGACAAGCTTTTGTAAACTTTTCTCGGACTGTGCCGTTTGCCGTTCCGAAACGGCGGGCGGGCTCAGTTGGTGCCCTTCTTGCCCATAATGGTATCGCGGATGCTCTTGGGAACCTCTGCGAAGTGATCCGGCTCCATCGAATACTGGCCGCGGCCCTGCGTGCAGGAGCGGAGCGCGGTGGAGTAGCCGAACATTTCGGACAGAGGAACGAACGCGGTAATCTGGTATGCACCGAAAACCTGCTCCATCGAGTTGACCTGACCGCGTCTCTGGTTCAGACCGCCGATGACGTCGCCCATGTAGTCCTCGGGCGTGATGACGACCACTTTCATGATCGGCTCCGTGAGGACAGGATCCGCCTTCTGCATAGCGTCCTTGAATGCCATGGAACCGGCAATCTTGAAGGCCATTTCAGAGGAGTCGACTTCGTGGTAGGAACCGTCGTACAGGTTGACCTTGACGTCCACAACGTTGTAGCCTGCGAGAACGCCGGCGTTCATTGCGCTGCGGATACCGTCTTCCACGGCGGGGATGTATTCCTTCGGAATTGCACCGCCGACAACGGTGTTTTCAAAGACGAAACCGGCGCCCGGTTCGTTCGGTTCGATGTGAATCTTGACGTGACCATACTGACCTTTACCGCCGGACTGACGGGCATACTTGAGGTCGGAATCTGCGCCGCGGCGGATGGTTTCCTTGTAGGCAACGCGCGGCTGGCCGACGTTTGCTTCGACTTTGAATTCGCGGAGCAGACGGTCGACGATGATTTCGAGGTGAAGCTCACCCATACCGGCAATGATGGTCTGACCGGTTTCCTCATCGGTGGAGGTACGGAAGGTCGGGTCTTCTTCGGCGAGCTTTGCGAGGGCGATGCCCATCTTTTCCTCGCCGGCCTTGGTTTTCGGTTCAATTGCGACGCGGATAACCGGTTCCGGGAATTCCATCGATTCGAGGATGATGGGATTCTTTTCGTCGCAGAAGGTGTCGCCGGTGGTGGTATTCTTCACAGAAACCACGGCTGCGATATCACCGGAGTAGCATTCGTCGATATCCTTCCGGTCGTTGGCGTGCATCTGGAGGATCCGGCCGAAGCGTTCACGCGCCCGCTTTGCGGGGTTGTAGGCGGTTTCGCCGGTCTTGATGGAGCCGGAATAAACGCGGAAGAAGCAGAGCTTTCCGACGTACGGGTCGGTCATGATCTTGAAGGCAAGCGCCGAGAACGGAGCGTCGTCGGATGCAGGACGGGTTTCTTCCTCGTCGGTGTTCGGATTGACGCCGCGGATCGCCGGAATATCAAGCGGAGAAGGCATATAGTCGATGATGGCATCGAGGAGCTTCTGAACGCCCTTGTTCTTATAGGAGGTGCCGCAGATGACAGGGACAATCTTGTTGTCGATGGTCGCCTGACGGAGAGCCGCCTTCAGTTCGGGGACGGTGATTTCTTCACCTTCGACGTACTTTTCGAAGAGTTCATCGTTGGTTTCCGCGATGGCTTCAACCATCGCGTCGTGATATTCCTGGGCTTTTTCCAGCATATCGGCCGGAATCGGCTCGACGCGCATGTCCTTGCCGAGGTCGTCGTAATAGACGTCGGCTTCCATAGCCATGAGGTCGATGATGCCGCGGAAGGTATCCTCCGAACCGATGGGAAGCTGGATCGGGACTGCGTTTGCCTTGAGGCGTTCCTTCATCATGTCAACGACATGGTAGAAGTTTGCGCCCATGATATCCATTTTGTTGACGTAAGCCATTCTCGGAACGCCGTACTTGTTCGCCTGTCTCCATACGGTTTCGGACTGCGGTTCAACGCCGCCCTTTGCGCAGAATACAGTGACAGAACCGTCAAGGACTCTGAGAGAACGTTCTACTTCTACGGTGAAGTCAACGTGTCCCGGAGTGTCGATAATGTTGATACGCGTGTTCTTCCAGAAGCATGTGGTAGCAGCAGAGGTGATGGTGATGCCTCTTTCCTGCTCCTGCTCCATCCAGTCCATCGTCGAGGCGCCCTCATGGACCTCGCCGAGCTTGTGGGTTTTACC
>JBJFGC010000376.1:0-2238 GCA_051892315.1 Eubacteriales bacterium | reverse complement strand
ACTGCGTTCTTCTGTTCGGAAGAATAAACGAAAAAAATCGTCCTCGGAAGCGATTCTGTCGTACGCCGATTTAGAGGTCGGCGATATTGTCGTTCATGAAACCTATGGGATTGGTCAATATATGGGTATCGAAAACCTGACCATTGACGGCAGCGCACGTGACTATGTACACATCCGCTACGCCGGATCTGATAAGTTGTTTTTACCCGTGGATCAGTTGGACCATGTTTCAAAGTACATTGGAGCCGGCGCGGACACAGGAATGGTAAAACTCTCCAAAATGAGCGGCGCGGACTGGAACAGGGCGAAAACCAAAGCCAAAGCGTCCGCACGCGAAATGGCCAAGGAGCTGATCGATCTGTATGCGCGCCGAAAACGCACACAAGGCTTTGCTTTCGCGCCGGATGACGATATGTGCCGGGAATTTGCAGATTCCTTTGAGTATGAGGAAACCGACGGTCAGCTTGAAGCGATTAACGATGTCCGACATGATATGGAACAGCCGTATCCGATGGACCGTCTGCTCTGCGGAGACGTTGGTTACGGTAAAACGGAGGTCGCCCTGCGTGCTGCTTTCAAGGCCGTCATGAGCGGAAAGCAGGTGGCGGTTCTTGTTCCGACCACTATCCTTGCATATCAGCATTATCAAACCTTCAAGAGTCGTATGCGTTCTTTTCCTGTCAATGTGGATATGGTGTCCCGCTTCCGTACCGCGTCCGAACAGCAGTCCGCTCTTCGTAAAGTCAAGCGCGGCGATACGGACATTATCATCGGAACCCATCGCCTGATCTCCAAGGACGTGGAATTTCATGACCTTGGCCTGATTATCATCGACGAGGAGCAGAGGTTCGGAGTTGCCCAAAAAGAGAAACTGAAAAAGTTCCAGATCGGTGCCGATCTTCTGACCCTTACCGCCACGCCCATCCCCCGTACGCTGAACATGGCGATGGGAGGAATTGTAGATATGAGCGTTCTTGATGAAGCACCCGGACTTCGGACCCCGGTTCAGACGTACGTAATGGAGTTCGATGAGGCCATTGTCAGCGAAGCAATCCGCCGGGAACTGCGGCGCGGTGGCCAGGTGTTTTACCTTTACAATCGTGTGGAGGGCATTTTTCATGTTGCCGATCGGATTGCCGCCGCCATACCGGACGCGCGCATTGCAGTAGCACACGGTAAAATGGAACGGGAAGACATTGAAAATGTGTGGGACTCGTTGATTCGCGGAGAGGTTGACATTTTGGTTTGTACGACCATCATTGAAACCGGTGTGGATATCCCGAACGCCAATACTTTAATTATTGAAAATGCTGAAAATTACGGCCTTTCCCAGCTTCATCAGCTTCGCGGACGGGTCGGACGTTCAAGTACCCGTGCCTACGCTTATTTTACGTACCGTCGTGGAAAAAGTCTGACTGAAATAGCAGAAAAACGTCTGGCTGCGATTCGGGAATATGCCGAGTTTGGCGCAGGCTTCCGCATCGCACTTCGTGACCTGGAAATCCGCGGCGCCGGCAATCTGCTTGGCGCAGAGCAGCATGGCCACATGGAAGCGGTCGGATATGATATGTACATGAAACTGTTGGAAGAAGCGGTTATTGAGGAAAAAGGAGAGCAAGTCAAACAACCGCTGCCGGAATGCTCGGTTGACGTCCGGTGTGACGCTTACCTTTCCAAATCCTATATTGCTTCCGCACCACAGCGTATGGATATGTACAAGCGAATTGCACGAATCGAAACAAAAGAGGATTATAACGATATCATTGATGAACTGTGCGATCGTTACGGAGAACCGAATTCCTCTGCCGTTAACTTGTGCCGTATTGCCTGGATTCGCGCATTGGGAAGAGCCGGAGGATTTACAAAAATTGAAGAAAAAGACGGCCTTGTCAAGCTTTATACCAATCAGATTAACGCAAGTGCAGTACAGCGACTGGCACTTGCTTATCCGACG
This sequence comes from Eubacteriales bacterium, assembly GCA_051892315.1. Classification (GTDB taxonomy): domain Bacteria; phylum Bacillota; class Clostridia; order Oscillospirales; family CAG-272; genus UMGS1696. Next base: position 284 of record JBJFGC010000376.1, on the reverse strand, counting down.
CTTGGTGTGAAAGTGATGCTTGGGCAGAATCCTTATATTCTTTTGAAGGCAAAGAAAACCATACGAAATACAGAATTTTTACTGGAACTTCTCCAAAAATATTCAAGTATCTGCACAGGATGATACAAAATGTTCATTTTTATACGTTATAATAAAAACAACAGTTTCAATCGAAAGTAGGGAAGAATGTGAAAAAAACAAACGGATTTGCCTGTCTGGTATGCTTGCTCCTTCTGGCATTTACGGGATGTTCATCGATCGGCGCGCCGGTGATGACCTATGGC
>JBJFGC010000375.1:0-2240 GCA_051892315.1 Eubacteriales bacterium | reverse complement strand
CGTATTGACGAACTGCAATGCGGCAATGAGCGTATTGTATTTCAGCGTACCCCGAAAGACCCGGAACTCCACGGTATGATAATTCATGATGTTGATGCAGACATACCGTCCCCGGCTTCCTTTCTTGGCTTCGTCCATGATCTCCTTGGGAGCGGCTTTGGAACCGTAGCGGTTGGCCCACTGTTCCAGCTGACGGGGTGTTCTTCGGCTGAACCGTAGAACTTTCTCCCAATTGGCTTCAAAGAAGAACATGATCCGGGCGATGGTATCGTCCTGAGCTTCCCGGGTATCTCCGAGGCTTGTCCGGTTCACATGGATATGAAGACCGCAGGTTGCCGTCTTATGGGAAAGATAGCCGAGATTCAGCGCTTCCTTCATAATCTCCTTCCAGGGCATCCGATGCTGATGGTAATCCAGAGTCATGGGGTGGGTCACCAGTTCGAAGCCGTCTTCCAGACTGCCGTCCTGCTTGATGTAGAGATGTTCCTCCTCGCTATTGGCCATATCCCGGATCGCACCGGCATGGTCATGATCGTATCCTCCTTTATCGATTTCCAGTTCCACACCGAAGTAGCGGGGATCATCACCGTAGAAAATGGGATCCGGTTTGTAGCCGTAGTTCAGGATTCTGCGTTCCGTGGGGTATTTCTCCTCGTAGCAGTAACGGCAGTAGAAGGCACCACAGTCATCGGTGAGGGCGTTGCTGTACTCGATGATCTCACCGCAGTGGGTGCAGGTTACGTAATGTTCCTCGTAACATTCCTCGCAGATATCGGTATCCCCATGCATTTCACTGCGGAGAAAGAGATCGCCGCAGCATTCGCACTCAACGGTCAGCCACGAATGACAGCCGTCGCAGAGCCGGCGGTTACCGATTTCATTGAGTTCGGCCAAGGGCAGTTCACGGTGGCATTCATCACAGATAAAGGTAAGCTGTTCCATGCTGTTTTCCTCCTTTCTCAATATTCCGACGCGAAGAGCATGGTTTCCACGGTGTCGTCACGGATGATATAGACCTTTTCCGGCAATACCGGCATATCGGGGTACTCCGCCCGATACTCCGGATCTTCGGAGAAGTGGAGCAGGGTTCCGTCCTCCAGAGTTTCAAATACCTGCAGATAGTCCTTTTCCGCAACGGCCATACTGTCGTACAGGCTCCAAAGGAGCAGCTGTACTTCAAACTCCAGAGCTTCGTTGATTCCGCGTGTCATAAATCGTTTCATTTCTTTTTCCTCCTGAAACAGAAAAATGCACAGGGCATATCCCTGTGCATCTCATATGAGTGTCCTATAGATAATATATATTTGAAATTGCGGAAAATACGGAAAGAGGAGGAACGAAAACAACCTTTGACTTATTTTGTCATCGTTTCAGGAATGAGTCTGATGATACCATTCCAAAAAGTCATTATGCATTTCTTCGCCTTTGCGACGGGCTTCCACCGCGTCCTCAATCTTTTCATAACTGCCCAGATAATACGTTTTACCCTGAAAAGTAATCTGAGCCACCCAGTGCCCGTTTCTTTTATTCTGATACACCCCGGTATATCCGCTGGTATTGCTGGAAATCAGACGTTTTTTCCCTGCTTCCAAAATAGAAACAGAAGTTCCGTTTACCAGCTTAAGATTTTCTTTGATCATTGCGGATCGAAGACATCCGCAACTTTTCGTCCGGCCGCTTTGAAGAAGACTCTGACCCACCACCGTCTCATTACCGCAGTCGCACCGGCATTGCCAGCGATGCATACCGTCCTTTTTCCCGGCGTATCCGGTCACAACCAAACGTCCGAAACGTTTGCCGATATAATCTTTCAACGGATAATGCGAGAGGCAGCCACAGCTTTTTTTATATCCTCGGCTCAGCTGAGCCGCCGCAGCCGAACATAAATTCCCACAATCACAGCGACAAATCCAGATAGTAGAACCATCACTGCAGCGTTCCTCCGTTGGTTCTATGCAGACAAGATGACCGAAACGTTTACCGGTAAGATCCTTCTGTTTCGCCTTTACTTTGGTCAAGCAACCACAGTCCGTTATCGTCCCTCGCCGGAGAGCCCGAGTATCCAACAGGATTTCATTGCCGCAATCACAGCGGCAAAGCCAAATAATGTAGCGGCCTTTACGTTCTTTCGTTTTCCGTTCCACCGTCAAATGACCGATACGGTTCCCTACTTCGATTTTCGGATAAGGGTACTTCTGAGATTTCACATCCTTCACCTCCGACGTTTACTCCCTTGGATT
>JBJFGC010000374.1:0-8802 GCA_051892315.1 Eubacteriales bacterium | reverse complement strand
GACACGGAAGCACATGATCTGCGAGCTGATGGGGCGTTTTTCCAACATGATCATCACCGACGCGGAGGATAAAATCATCGGCGTCCTCAAGTCCATCGATTTTACGACGAGTGAAAAACGGCAGGTTCTCTCCGGCATGACCTACGAACTTCCTCCGAAGCAGGACAAGTATGACCCCACCTCCGACGAGGTAGATGAACGGTTTTTCAAAAAGCTTGCCGCAGCAGCCGAGCCGGACCGTCCGGCGGAAAAATTCCTCATGGCGAACTTTTCCGGCCTTTCTCCGCTGATTGCCCGCGAAATTGTGTTCCGTGCCGCCGGCCGGACCGACGCGACCATGCGTGAGGCCGCACGGGATCTGTGGAACAAGTTCCACGATGTGATTTCCGCCATTCAAAAGGTGGAAGGGACGCCTTGTCTCGTCCGTGACGAGCAGGGAATTCCTGCCGAATACGCGTTTCTGGACATTCATCAGTACGGCCGGACGATGAAAACGGAAACGATGAACTCCTTCGGTGAACTGATTGACGAATACTATGGCGAACGGAGCCGGAACGAACGTCTGCACCGCCGTGCTGCCGATATTTTCCGTCTCCTCTCCAACGCGGAGACGCGAATCACAAAAAAAATCAGTCTTCAGAAGGAGGAGCTTGCCGCCTGCGAAAACGGGGAAACCTACCGTCTGTTCGGCGACCTCATCACCGCGAACATCTATCGTTTGAAACGCGGGATGAACGAGTGTGAGGTGCAGAACTACATGAGCGATACGGGTGAGAACGTGACCATTCCGCTGGATAAGCGTCTGACGCCGTCGCAGAACGCGCAGGCCTATTATAAAAAATACAACAAATCAAAGGCGGCGAAGATTCACCTTACGGAGCAGCTTGCCGCCGCAGACGAGGAACTTTTGTACGTTTATTCCGTCCTGGACGCGCTTTCCCGCGCCGACGGCGAACGGGAGCTGGCCGAAATCCGCGCGGAGCTGTATCACAGCGGATATGCCTCCAAAATGAAGAACTACACGGAAAAAAAGCAGTCTGCGCCGAGTATTGCAAAATACGAGACGACGGACGGCCACACGGTTCTCTGCGGACGCAACAACATCGCAAACGATTACCTCACAACCCGTCTGGCGAATCGTTCCGACTGGTGGTTCCACGTCAAGAATCAGCCCGGCTCCCATGTCGTGCTGGTCGAAAAAGAAGACGAGGACGAGCCGCCGGAGCAGGCCTTCACGGAAGCGGCCGAGATTGCCGCCTACAACTCCAAGGCGCGCGGCGGCGTTATGATTCCGGTGGACTACATGAAGGTTTCCAAGGTAAAAAAACCGGCGGGCGCGAAGCCGGGTCTGGTGGTGTACACCACCAACTGGACCGCATACGTCACACCGGACGAGGAACGAATTGAAAAAATGAAGCGAAAAAACTGAAGGAAAAGTAAACTTACATTCCGAATGATCTCCGGTCGGCCGGCACGACGGCGGATCGGTATCAGATAAATTCCGTATAAGGAAAACCAAAAAGTCTCAAAAAACGGGAAGGGAAAAGCTCCAGACGGACAGGCCATGCCCATGGCAGACGTCTGAACGCCTCAGCTGGAGCGAGCGTACAGCATTATGGAAAAGAAAGTATTTGCCTTTGACCTCGACGGAACACTGACGGAACATCGTACCTGGGTGACCGACGAGAACCTTGCGGTTCTGGAGGAACTGAAGGAGCGCGGCGTGCGCATCATTATCACAGGTGCAGGTCAGGCGAAAAGAATTTATGCGCAGATGCGGGAATGCCCCATCATCGACATCATCGGGAATTACGGAATGCAGTATTTTGTATACCGTGAGGCATCCGGCGGAATGGAAGCCGTGCGCGATATTGTGCTGCCGTGTGACCGCGAGTCCGTTTCGGAACGGGTGACCGCACTTCGTGAGCAGTTCGGTTACGCGGAATACGTCGGTGAGTCCGTGGAGTTTCATCCGTCGGGATGCGTGACCATCCCGCTGCTCGGTACAAAGGCGGAAATTCACGATAAGCTGATGTTTGACCCGGACCGTTCTGTACGGCGCGCGATTTACAGCGAGGTGGCGGCGATGTTTCCGGAATACTCTGTGTTCGTCGGCGGTTCCTCCTCCTTCGACATGGCGCCGATGCCCTACAATAAGTATTACGCGCTCGATCTTTTCTGCCGCGAGGAGGGCTACTCCCACAGTGATCTCGTTTACTTCGGCGACGATTACGGCACCGGCGGCAACGATGAAGTCGTCTACCAGTCCGATATCGACTTTATCACGGTCAAACGCTTTACAAACATTCCGGAGCTGGTACATAATTACATCAAATAAAATTTTTGAGGGAACCTTTTGAGAAAAGGTTCCCTCAATGCATTTTTATGGAAAGTTTTTGAAGGTGGGGTGTGGGGAGGGTACTTTTTTCAAAAAGTACCCTCCCCACGAAAACTTTGAAAACTTTATTTCAGCACATCCCATTCCGATTCACGGAAGCCGAGGAGAACGGTGGAGCCGGAAATGAGAATGGGGCGTTTGACGAGCATCCCATCGGAGGCGAGCAGACGAAGGGCTTCGTCATCGGACAGATCCGGCAGTTTTTCCTTGAGATTCATGGATTTGTACAGCAGGCCGCTGGTGTTGAAGAACTTTTTGACCGGATAGCCGCTGACTTTGTGCCAGTGAGCCAGTTCTTCATACGTGGGATGGTCGGCCTTGATGTCGCGTTCCTCGTACGTCAGGCCGCGGTCGTCAAGAAATTTTTTGGCTTTTTGGCAGGTGGAGCATTTCGGATAAGCGAGAAACAGCATAGTTACCTCCCCGATTCGATGATTTTCCGGAGAATTTCCACATCCGCGGGACAGAATTCGTAGTCCGGAATTTCACCGGCGGTGATGAAGCGGATGTCGTTGTGCTCGAGCTTCTGCGGAATGCCGGCGGTGATGACGGCGTTGAACAGCGTCAGGTGGACGGTGATGTCCGGATATTCGTGGGTGACTTCCATGAAAATGTCCTGCGGCTTGACCGTGATGCCAAGCTCCTCCCGACATTCGCGGATGAGAGCTTCGGCGCGGGTCTCCCCGGGTTCGACCTTTCCTCCGACGAATTCCCACAGGAGCGCGCGCTTTTTGTTTTCCGGGCGCTGGCAGATCAGAAACCGGTCGCCGTCCCAGAGCAATGCAGCTACAACTTCAGTCATAGGGCCCCTCATGATTCCCCGTGGAGCAGATCGCTCACGTCCACATATTCGTGCCAGACGTCCGTCACGCCGTTTTGGGTCACGCGCAGATAGGTGCCGCCGTTGAGAGACGGATTCCAGTAGCAGCCCGCGCCGGCCTTGAGTCCGTAGATGAACGTCACGCCGCGGTAACGGATGACGTAATTGTTCACGTGGTCGTGGCCGCAGACGATGTGCTTCGTCGAACCCAGCTCCAGCATCACGTCGAACGCGCCCTCATCCGCCGGATAACTGCAGATACCCTCGTACTTCACGCCGAACGAATCCTGATAGCCGTCGTTCCAGCAGTCCGTACCGTAACTTTCTTCCACGGAAATTTTACCGGAGTCAAGGTCCCCGCGGAAGGCGGCGTCAAAGGCCTCACGGTAAGCGTAGATCGGAATGTGCATGACCATGGTGGTATCGGAACAGCCAAGCTTTTGGAGCATTCCGACCTGTTCCCGATACCAATCGAGCTGTTCCGGAATCAGCTTTGCCCATTCGCGGGAGGAATTGCCGTCTGCCGATACGAAAGGCATCTGATCGTGGGAGTCCATCATGAGAACCCCTTCCACTACCCGGCCGTTTTCCTCAATCGCGATCACATAGTTCCCGTTGCCGAGGGCCGGATCTCCCTTTTCATAGACGCAGTACTCGTGCGCGAGGTACATATCCGCAACCGCGTCCACCGATGCGGGACCGCCCTGGTTGTCATGATTGCCCCAGACAGGTGCCCACGGGATTTTAAAGCTGTCAAGAAAATCGGCGAACATCCGGTACGCTGTGGTACATCCTGCCCATGCGAGGTCGCCGCTGACCGTGATGAGATCCGGCCGATTTTTCTCGATGAGGGAACGGATGGTCGTGGTGAGAATCTTGTAATTTTTGTGATGTTCGTCCCATTCATCGTTATCGAGCTGTGGGTCGGTGAGGTTGAGAATGAGAAAATCCCGTTCGGGAGATTTTTGCAGTGTGATCATGAAAACACCTCGTTCAAAGACTTTGCCTATTTTATAGCATATCGTTTTCGGAAAGTCAAGGATTTTCAGCGGATTTTTTTGCACCGGAAAACGAAATGGATTGAAAAAACGCTTGTAATCTTCATAATTTTCCTTTATAATAAACACGACCCATTCAAAATCAACGAAAAGGAGACAGAAATCATGGAGAATATCAAGGAAAAAATCGAGGAAATCGTCGAAAAACTCAAAAAGGACGAAACTCTGGCGGAGCTTTTCAAAAAGGATCCCATCAAGGCGGTGGAAAAGGTTCTCGGCGTCGACCTGCCGGATGACATCATTGAAAAAATTGTCGACGGAGTAAAGGCAAAAATGGGCGTCGACAATGTAAAGGACGCGCTCGGCGCGCTGAAAAAGCTGTTTTAAGTAGGGAGACCGTTTTGGGGAGGTACTTTTGAACAAAGTACCTCCCCAAAAGATTGTGTTTCGCGTAATTTCACTGCCGGCTGTACAGCGGATTCATTATTCTTCCCTCAGGACCAGCCGGATTCGCGTTTGATTTGGTTTTCCAACTCGCGCTGTTCCTGACGGCGGCGTGCATCGACGACGGTGCGGAATTTGTATTTGGTGTAAAAACCAACGCCGATGTAAGCAGCGAGAAACCATCCGAGCGACAGGAGGAGCTTGCCCGCGTCGCTGAAGTAGAGGGTCGGGACAAGCAGGGGAATGGCGTACCAGGCAAAGATGGTGCCGAACAGCTTGTGATGAGCGAAGAATTCTTCGTCCGCGAGATCGGGAATGTCGTCGTTGCGGACAGCGCGGGACGGCGTGGAATCTTTGTCTGCATTGCAGAAATCCCATGCAATGGCAAGAATGCCGGCAGCCAGAGCGAGCGGGGAAATGCTGGCGGCCGAAAGGCGCAGATTCCCGAGGTTTCCAGTCAGCGCGAGCGCCACAAACGATGCCACCGTTGCAGTGAGCGGAATCCAGGCTTTTTTGTTCATGTTATACCCTCCTTCCATGGACATCTGAACTTAGTATATCATATTTGGGTATACTTGTAAAGATATACAACGTTTTTTCCTGACAGGCTGATCGGGAGATGATAGGCGGCAATCTTACCTGTCAGGGGAGCCGTTTTATCAACTTTGAGCGAACCCACATCCACCTGCCGTCCTGAACGCAAAAACAGGGTCTGACCGACCCTGTTTTTTTATGGAAATTTTTATTTTTATTCGATCACAAAATGTACCGGAAGCCCATCCTCATACTTCGGCGAGACCTCACCCTGTATCAAGGGACGGATGTATGCGAGGCATTTTTCATTGACATTGTTGCCCGCTTCGCTGATGTAGTCGCGCGGAACGCTGCGGACCGCGTTGGCGATGTTGGCGATTTCCTCAGTCTGGTAGGTAATGGCATACCCGCCCTCGGCGCGCACCATGGAAACCATCGAGCCGGTGACGCCGCGTACAGCGGCTTCCGTGCCAAAGCGTCCCGCACCGACGGATTCGTCGAGGTCCGTCCGGGAAGCGAGGTGAGCCGCGCACCGCTGGGGGAGATTCAGTTCCACGGAGCGTACCTTACAGCCGAACTTTTCCTTGACCGCCATTTCAAGGGCCTTGCCGGTGCCGGAGAGATACTTATGACCGAACACATCCGCTGCACCGGTCTGCGTGCCTTCACCGACGTAGCGGCCATCCGCGAATCTCGCGCCTTCGGAGACCGCGATGACGACGTTCGGATGACGCGCAAACGCCGCTTCGATATCCGCGAAAAAGCCGTCCATCGAGAAGGGAACCTCCGGAAGGTAGACGTAATCGGGGCCGTATTTCGGCAGGGCGGCAGCAGCGGTGAGCCAGCCCGCGTCCCGTCCCATAATTTCGACGATGGTGACGGCTGGGGTGGTATAGACGGCGCAGTCGCGCACGATTTCCTGTACGGTAGCAGCGATGAACTTCGCAGCGGATCCGTATCCGGGGGTATGGTCTGTACCGGTGAGGTCGTTGTCGATGGTTTTCGGAATCCCGACCGCGCGCATTTCGTAGCCGCAGGTGCGCAGGTATTCGCTCAGCTTTGCCACAGTATCCATCGAGTCGTTTCCGCCGATGTAGAAAAAGTAACGGATATCATATTTTTTGAAAATTGAAATGAGCTTTTCATAAAATTCCGGATCGTCCGCCGGTTTCGGCAGTTTTTTCCGGCAGGAACCGAGTGCGGCGGCGGGGGTATGGATGAGAAGCTGTTTTTTTTCTTCGTCCACTGTGCCGTCTCCGGCGTCAAACATTTCTCCAAGATTGCACAGACGTTCGCTGAGCAGTCCTTCCATTCCGTTCCGCATTCCATACAGTTTGGTCAGGGCACCCGCTCTCTTTTTTTCCCGGAAGTATCCGTCAATCACGCCGGCCAGCGTCGCGTTAATCGCGGCCGTAGGACCGCCGGATTGTCCGACTACTGCCGCCCCGCGTAAAGTTTCCATTTGCCATTTACTCCTTTGCAAAATCTATCAGCATAATCATAGCACACTTCCCGCATTCTGTCAATATCAATCGAAAGTTTCTCTGCGGCGGAGGATTTTGGGGGCGAGGTTTTAGGGAGCTTTGTACCAGTTCCCCAGAAACAAACATTCCCAATATTTTTCCATCGTCCCACCAGAATTCGACCGATTTTTTGGAAGGCCTGTATTATAATAGAGACACAGAATACCGCAAAGAAATGGACTTGGGGAAGGTAAAATGCTTGAATATGAAAATACACTGAAATGCATAACGTCCGGAAAGTGTCTGACGATTTATCTGGAGGGAGACATCGATCATCATAACGCGCGGACCGTACGGAGTAAGATTGATACCAAAATTTATATACAGAGACCGGAGGAACTGGTGCTGGATCTGTCGGGCGTTCATTTTATGGACAGCTCCGGACTCGGCTTGATTCTCGGCCGGTATACACGGGCGGTTGAGCTTGGGATTGTGTTCAAAGTAGCGAATCCCAATCCGCAGATCCGAAAAATTCTCGATCTCGCGGGAACTGAACGGCTCATCAAAATTGAAAATGCACCGCCCTGCGAAAAAAAGGGATACTGAGAACGGAAAAAGAAAGGAGAAAAATCGAAAATGAAAGCGAATGTAATCAACGAAGTCCGGCTGACCTTTCCGTCGGTATCCTCGAACGAAGCCTTCGCACGAGCGGCTGCCGCTTCCTTTTGCGCCCAGCTCAATCCTACCTACGATGAACTGTCCGATATCAAATGCGCGGTCTCCGAAGCCGTTACCAATGCGATTGTCCACGGGTACCGCGACGCTCTCGGCGAGGTCCAGCTTCATATGAGACTCACCGACGACCGCGTGTTCCGCGCGGAGATCAAGGATAAGGGCTGCGGCATTCCCGATGTCGAGGAGGCGATGCGTCCCTTGTTTACGACCGATCCTGAGAACGAACGGAGCGGTATGGGATTTACAATTATCGAGAATTTTATGGATTCCCTTCGCGTGGTGTCGGCGCCTGAGAAGGGAACGCGCGTGATTATGACAAAAAAGCTGTCCATGCTTCCCAGAGTCAAGGGCTGAAACTGACGTGCGGATACATACCGGCGGCCTGTCTGCCGGAAATCCGATGGGAGGCAGTTTATGATACAGAACACTTATGACGAAAATCTTGTTTATCTTGAGCGCTGCGCGGCCGGCGATACGTCCGCGGAGGACAAGCTCATGGAGCTGAACAGCGGACTGGTCAACGGCATTGCGCACCGATTCCGCGGACGGGGCGTAGAGTTTGAGGATCTCGTCCAGATTGGGAACATCGGAATGCTCAAGGCCATCCGCAGCTTTGATTTATCGCGCGGCAACGCCTTTTCCACCTACGCTGTCCCGCTGATTATCGGAGAAATCCGGCGCTTCCTGCGGGACGACGGAATGGTGAAGGTCAGCCGCGTCCAAAAGCGCACCGGCGCCGCTCTGATGCATGCGAGAGAACAGTACATGACCGAACACGGCGTCGAGCCGCGTCTGGAGGACATCGCAAAAACGGTCGGCGTGACGCCGGAGGAGGCAGCTGCTGCCCTGGATTCCGCCTCGCCGGTCCGCTCTTTGTCCGAGTCCATCGGCGACGACGACTTTTCTCTGGAGGACGTTATCCCCTCGCCGCACGACGAACTTGGAAAAATGCTGGAAAAGGTCGCCCTGCGCGAAATGATCAACACCTTGCCCCCGCTTTGGAAAAAGATTATCCTCCTGCGCTACTTCCGTGACTATTCCCAGCAGCAGACGGCGGATGCTCTCGGTCTGACGCAGGTCAAAATATCCCGCGAGGAAAAAAAGATCTTCTCCAAGCTGAGAGAAGATCTGGCATAAGAGGTATAGGGAAAACCATGGGGAGGGACTTTTCCCAAAGTCCCTCCCCATGGAATTTAACGTGAGTTCGACGGAGCTTGCGATGGAAACTTTTGTTGGAACAATGGATATCCGCTTTCCCCTGTAGTTACACGAAGCGTAACTACGCCCTCATTTAAAAAAGGATACAAGACCAAACTCTGCGCAAATTTTTTAGTAGATTTGCACGAAACCTTGCTCCTGTTCTTTTTTGAAAGTTTTTGAGGGTGGGGGTGCGGGGGAGGGTACTTTTTT
>JBJFGC010000373.1:0-8853 GCA_051892315.1 Eubacteriales bacterium | reverse complement strand
AATACGAATCGCTTCTGGACAAATACGGAAAAAACGGTACGCGGAAGAAGAAATTCGGCGTCTCCACACAGCACTACTCCTTTGCCGTAAAGACTTTTGTAGAAATGGTAAAAAACTTCAACACGGCGGAGTATGAGTTTGCCATCCGTGAGACAAAAACGCAGGAAGTCATCGAGGACGTCAGCACGCTGCGCAGCGAAATCGGGATTCTCTACCTCAGCGATTTCAACCGCAGCCCGATCACCAAGCTGCTGAACAGCCGCGACCTCGCGTTTCACAAGCTGATTGACTGCAGGGTCTACGTCTACTTGTGGAAGGGGCATCCCCTTGCCGGGGAGCCGGTCCTTTACCTGCACCAGCTGAACGACTACCCCTATCTCTCCTTCGAGCAGGGGGCAGGCAGTTCCTTTTATCTTGCCGAGGAAATCTTCAGCACCAACGAGTACCCCCGCATGATCAAAGCCAACGACCGCGCCACCATGCTCAACCTCATGGTCGGTCTGAACGGCTATACCCTCTGCTCCGGCATCATCTGCGAGGAGCTCAACGGCACCGATTATGCCGCCGTTCCCTTCGCCGTCAACGGTGATGACAACAATCCCCCCATGGAAATCGGTTACATCGTAAAAAAGAACCAGATTCTCAGCAAAATGGCCATCCTCTACATCCAGGAAACCGAACGGTATCTGACCGAACGGGTGGTACGGTAGGGGAGTTTTCACACCGTATCCCATAAAACCGCATGGCAAACAAGAACCTCCTGTGTACAGAAGAAAGGCAGGCTGCACATAGGAGGCTTTGTTATGCTCACAGAGAGTATCCTTTTGAATCCAGAAGGAGCCCGGCACTGGTTTCAGATGAAGCCGGTTTCCGCGTTTCGCTTCCCTTAATACACCGCAAGATCACGCACTTTTGCGCCGCCGGCTTTTTTCGTGAGTTCCAGTGTGATTTCACTGGCCTCCAGTGCTTCAAAGGGTACGATCCGCTTGTGTCCGACGCATTCGCTTTCATAGACCGGCACACCGTCGGCGAGAATGCGGAAACCGCGGATGAGCTGTCCTTCCGTGATGTCTTCACGGATAACAACGTACTTGATCTTCTGCTTTTCAGACAGAGTCACCGTACAGCGGTCATCGGTCAGCGCGGGAGCATCCGCCACAGCAATTGGATGGTCAAAGGTTTTTCGGATCAGTTCACCGAAGGCTTTGAACTGTTCTTCGTCCTGGAAATCACCGTCGGTACTGATGGACATTCCAAGCAGCAGATTGGAATTTCTGCCCACCGAACGGATGTAGCAGTCCAGCAGCTGTTCCGGTGTGTAAAGCAGATGTTCTTCCCCCGCTTTCCAGCCCCATCCGCCGCCGAACGCGGCATGGGTACGGTTGGGCATATCGGTTTCCGCCGGCCAGTAATACTTGCCGTCCGGATCGCCCACACCGGCCTTTTCATCCGATACCGTGCCGTCGTAGCGCGCTTCTCCGGCATTGGTGGTCGCCCAGCAGTTTTCCGGCGCCAGACCGTCCTCGTTGCCGACCCAGCGGATGTTATGCGCATAATCTCTCGGCCCCTGGAAACAGATCGCGTGCGGCTGATAATTCCGCAGGATCGGCGTCAGGTCGGGCCCGCCTTTTTCCGGCGGAATGATACCGCCGTCGAACCAGATTTCAAACAGGTCCCCGTACTCCGTCCAGAGCTCCGTCACCTGCGCTTCCACGTTCTTCACGTATTCCTGATAAACATCGGACGTATAGTCCCACTTCCAGTTATCGTTGATGTTGTAGTACCCGTTGCATCCGGTGGAGTAATAGAAACCGGGACGCAAACCGTACTTTTGACAAGCTTCGATAAACTCACGGCAGATGTCTCCGCCTCCGCCGCGCCAGTCCGTATGAGCAATGGAAAAATCGTTGACCCTGGTATTCCACATGGAGAAACCGGTACAGTGATTGGCCACCAGAACCGCGTATTTCGCTCCCATTTCCGCCGCGCTGCGCACCCACTGTTCGGGCTCCAGCTTTGTGGGATGGATTTTATCCGGTGCAAGCTCCGTTCGTACAGCGTCCGTTTTGTGCCAGTCGCCCTGCAAATCGGGACGATAGATTTCCATACAGTAATGGATGATGACGCCCAGTTCCATATCCTGCCACGCGAGCTGCTCTTTGGTCGGTTTTGCTGCGTACATGCTGCTTTCCTCCTTCATTTGATAAAAAATTTTTTCATTTGCGCACATTTCGTCAAAGATTTATGCTGTTTGCCGTGTCAATCAGCGCACACAGGTTTTCAAAGGGAACGTCCGCCTGAATTTCCTGTGCAGGTGCCGTGATAAATCCGCCGTTTTTGGAAAGATATCCAGCAACCTTGCGGGTCTCCTGTGCCACTTCTTCCGGGGTCCCCAAAGGCAGCGTCTGCTGGGTACTGATCCCTCCCCAGAAGGTCATTTTATCTCCGTACTTGTCCTTCAGTTCGTAGATATCCATACATTCGGGCTGGATGGGATTTAAAACATCCACGCCCATTTCCGCAAGATCGGGGAAAATCTTCCGGATATCCCCGCAGGAATGTACCCACACGTCAACGCCCGCTTCATGAATCAGATCATACTCCTTCTTTTCGCCGGGAGCAATCATTCTGCGCCAGCATTCAGGCGACATGAGCAGATCACGCTGAGAACCCCAGTCACTGCCAAGCAGAATCCCATCGATGCCGGGAGTATGAACCATGTTCTCCAGCATCACGATATTCTTGTGAATGATGAAATCCAACATTTTCTGGGCGTATTCCGGATCCCCTGCCATATCCGCAAGGAAATTTTCGATTCCTCTGGCAAAGTTGGCCTTTTCAAAATGGCTGCCCCAGATCGTCACCAGAACATAAGCATCGGTAAATTCTTTCAGATTCCGCACGGTTTCGGCAAATTCGCTGTAGCTTCCGGTTCCGATGGTCTGAGGCAGATAAGTCGGCGTATCTTCCTCAAAATATTCCGCCGGTACGTTGTACCAGTTCCACCACGGGCAGTTCACCGTCAGAACATGGTTCCCGATGCCATAGTAAATGGCATGACTGTAAGAAATTTTACCGTCACGGCAGAATTTCCGCAGCTTTTCGTCTGTGTACCGATCAAATAATTTTTCAAAATACGCCTGCTGACCATCCCCTGCCAGATGAATACAACTGGGGACTTTATCGGTCTCCCTGTGGGCAATTGCCGCTTTTACCCGTTCATACCGTGTCATCATGGTACCTCCGTCTTGTAAAAATTTTTCTTGGAAATTGCACTTGTAATTTTTACGATATTATACATTCTCATGATCGAGTTGTCAAGCCCGGATCATGGAAACCAAAACCACAAAAAAGCCGGACCCATCACGGAAGCTTTTCTTCCCAAGGATGTGTCCGGCTATTTTATATTCAGTTTACAGATGGGATTCGCGGGGAAACTTTTTATGTTGGATCTGCACAGCACCTTGTTCCTTCCTTTATTTGAAAGTTTTTGAGGTGGGGTCCGGGGAGGGGCTTTTTCGGGAAAGCCCTCCCCGGTGAACTCACCTTTCTATGTACCTCTCCAGAGAAATCCGGATCCAACTTATATGATGTAATACCATTCGTCGCTTTGAATCACTTCTCCGGTATTTTTTTCTCTCACTCCATGTTTGTATTCCAGCTCCTGATTTTTGATACTGACTCTTGTGTCCGGGGGAATGGAAGTGGTAATAAAAGCGTTGCCGCCGATCACTGTATCATGACCGATGACCGTGTCCCCGCCTAAGATAGAAGCACCTGCATATAGAGTTACATTATCTTCAATGGTAGGATGTCTCTTTTTTCCGCGAAGTTTCTGACCTCCCCGGGTGGACAGCGCACCGAGAGTAACGCCCTGATAGATTTTTACGTGATCTCCGATGACGGCAGTTTCCCCGATAACGATGCCCGTACCGTGGTCTATGAAGAAATATCTGCCGAGAGACGCACCGGGATGTATGTCAATTCCGGTCTCCGTATGCGCGTATTCCGTCATGATTCTGGGAATCAGCGGTACACCGAGCAGGTACAGCTCATGAGCGATTCTGTTTACCATGACAGCAAACAGACCGGGATAACAGAAAATAATTTCGGGCTTGTTGAAAGCTGCAGGGTCACCGTCGTATGCCGCTTGCAGATCTGTCTGAATCAACTCCCGTATTGTTGTCAGCCGTCCCAGAAATTTGAGCGCAAGCTGTTCACCGTCCGCAAGAAGGTCTTTCTCGTCTTTGGAGCTGTATTCGGGAAGATATTTCAGGACAAGCGAAATCTGTTTGCTGAGGTTATAGAGCACATCTTCCAACTGCATGGATAAATTATTCCGCACGGTATAGATACGGTAGTTTTTGTTCTTATAATATCCCGGGAAGATCATGTTGCGGAGCTGTTCGATGATCTTAATGATATCATCTTTGCTGGGATGTATGAAACTTTCCACAACGTCAATATCTCTTGCCAATTCGTAATCCGCAATGATTGTTTCAACAAGATGATTAACTTCATTTTCAAGTCTGTGAGGCATATTCTCACCCCTTTATATGAACAAACTCATGTCTGACTGTTCGCCCGAACCGAGGAAGGTCGCCACACCGCCAAGCTGGACGCCATCCATCAATTCCTCCTGCTTGATACCCATGATATCCATAGACATCTGGCAGGCTACAAGACGAACACCGTGTTCGATTGCGTTCTGAATCAACTCTTCAAGCGAGGATACTCCCTTGCTCTTCATGACGGCACGGATCATTTTCGCACCGACACCGCCCATATTCATTCTGGACAGTCCGAGCTTTTGGGTTCTGCGCGGCATCATGATGCCGAACATTTTCTCAATGAATGTTTTGGCAGTTTTCACTTTTTGCGGCTTTCTTAGAATGTTTAGCCCCCAGAAAGTGAAGAAAATCGTGACTTCGCGGCCCATGGCGGCAGCTCCGTTCGCCATGATGAACGCAGCGATGGTCTTGTCGAGGTCTCCGCTGAATACGACAAAGGTTTTTCCGTTGGGCCGTTCCGCCATGGGTTCCGGCTGCTTTGTTCGCTTCTCGATGACTGCTTCCATCCCATCCGGCTTAACCTCCAGCTTCTCGAGACGGTTTCCCGTTCTCTGACACCATACCGCGATATCTGAAGCGAAAGCATCCTCCGTTGCCTGAACAAGCACTTTCTGTCCGTCAGCGAGACTCCTCATGGCATCGGCAACCTTCACAATCGGTCCCGGACATTTCATTCCTCTGGCATCAAGAAAGACTGGTTTTGCTGCCGCGAGATATTCACGGTACGCTTGGAATCCGCCCTCAAGATTAAACACATCATATCCGCGCTCTGCGAGGATTTCAGCCACTTCTGCACTCCAATCGCCTGTTCGGCAGAAAACGCAGACAGGCAGCTCCTTTGAAATTTCATCCAGACGCTTACTGACCTGAGAAAAGGGAATATTGACAGCTCCCTCGATTCCCGAAGCCAGTACTTCATCTTTTTCTCTTAAATCCAATATTGTCATTTTGGAAAAATCCAGCTTTATGAATTCTTCCGCAGAAATATTCTTTACTTCAATTTCTTCGTAATTCCCGTTACTCATGGTTTTCCGACTCCACGGCCAAAACATCAGGATTGGCTCTTTTGGCATAAAGGGATGCGGATAGACCTGCCGGACCGCTCCCTGCGATAGTACATCTTTCCTTTTCGCAACTACGTAATGATCAGCTCTTCACGGGTCGCTTCCGTTCCCTCAATATGGAAGGAATGCAATACCGGATTGTCCCGATCCATCATCGATAAAATCAAATAGCTTGCGTTTTTGTCATAAGCCAGACGCTTATCTTCTTCCGACGGTCTTGACGGGGTTTCCGGATGCGAATGCCAGTTGCCGAGCGGAACATATCCCGTGCTTCTCATATCTCGGACCGCCGCAAGCTGTTCTTTCGGATCCAGCGAGAAGTGTTCGCTTGAATGATCCATGTTCGTCAGAAGATATACCTTCTCGATATATTTCCCGGTTCCGTCGATCCTGCCGGCGATTAACCCGCATGCTTCATGAGGAAGTGATGCCGCCGCATGCTCCACCATCTTCCGATAATCCTCTTGCGATATTCTAATCATAACCGATACCACTCTTTATACGCCGTCACATTCCGCCTGCTCGTAGTCGATAAGCTCCGTGATCGTCGGATGTTCCCCGCATACCGCGCAGTGAGGGTTCTGCTTGGGAATTTTTATCTTTCGGAAGGTCATGGTCGTAGCATCGAACGTCAGAAGAGAGCCTGTGAGAAGCTCACCGACACCTGTGATGTATTTGACCGCCTCCATTGCCTGAAGACTGCCGATGACGCCGCCCATCGCACCGATCACACCCGCCTGCTTACAGGTCGGGACAGCGTCCTTCGGCGGCGGATTCTCAAACACACAGCGATAACACGGTCCCTGCCCCGGTACATACGTCATTAGTTGCCCCTTGAAACGGATGATTCCCGCATGAGAGAACGGTTTTTTCGCCATGACACACGCGTCGTTGATCAGAAATTTCGCAGGAAAGTTGTCGGTTCCGTCGATGATGAAGTCATAATCCGCAATGAGGTCAAGGATATTATCTGCCGCGACAAATTCGTGGTATGGATTCACCGTCACATCGGGATTCATCTTGTTGATCGTCTCTTTTGCGGACAGTACCTTCGGCTTGCCGACGTCTTCCGTGGAATGAATAATCTGCCGCTGAAGATTGGAGAGATCGACCTCGTCAGCATCGGCGATACCGATCGTTCCGACACCGGCTGCCGCAAGATACATAGCCGCAGGAGCACCGAGACCGCCTGCGCCGATGATGAGAACTTTGGAATTCAGGAGTTTTTTCTGCCCCTTGACGCCGATCTCCTTCAGAATGATATGTCTCGAATACCGTTCAAGCTGTTCATTCGTAAATGCCATTGCTGCCGCCTCCCATGAAGTATAGAAATTCCACAACGTCGCCGTCTTTCAGCTTCTGTTCCGCGAAATTTCCTTTATCTGCGAATTCATCGTTGACGGAGACCGACACATACTCGGGTGTTTCAACCTTTTCCTGTTCAATAAGCTCTGCTATGGTGATGCCGTCTTTGACTTCCTTTACTTCGCCGGATACTGTGATTTTCATTTTTATCGCTCCATTCTTTATTGGTATGCTTCGATGAGCTGCTCAAGCTCTTCTTTTTTCTTTACACCCGAAATTCTTTCGACCAGTTCGCCGTTTTTGAAAATCAGAAAAGTCGGAGCAGATAAGATACCGTATTCTCCCGTCAGTTCTTTCTCGTACGCAACATTGACCTTGGCGATATAGACCTCGCTTCCGTACTCTTCTTCAAGAGCAGCGAGGACGGGAGACATCCTTTTGCAGGGAATACAGGAATCGGAATAGAAATCAACGATAGCGACTCCCGCGAATTTTCTGACTTTTTCATCAAATTCGATGTGCGTGATCCTTTCCGCCATGGTCAGTCACCGACTTTCCTTACGATCAGGTCGAATGTTCCGTCTGCATTTTCGATAAGCTCAAGTATTTCGTGACCTTCTTCTTTGAGGCTTCGCGGTACATTCTGAGCAGGTTCGCCGCCGTTCATGTGAATGCGCAGGACTTCACCTTCTTCCAGCTCATCAAGCGCGACTTTCGCTTTTACAAATGTTACAGGGCAGTTGACATCGGTGATGTCCACTGTGTCATGGATGATATATTCTGCCATAGGTTATCTCCTTCCTTTGCTTGGATCGATCCTGTACCTTCATAGGGACCGCAGGACCCTTGCAAGTGTGTCAATATCCTCGAAGGTGTTGTACACAGCCAGCGTAGGACGAACGACGCCCTCCAGTCCGTAATGTCGGAGAATCGGCTGTGCGCAGTGATGACCCACGCGAACTGCGATCCCGTTCTGATCGAGTTTCTGACCGACCGCGTCGTCGGAAATACCGTCCATGACGAACGACAGTGCGCTTGATTTGTTCGCCGCTGTACCGATCAGGTGCAGTCCCTTGATTTTGCCGAGCTCCTTCATGCCGTAGCTGACAAGCTCATGTTCATACCGGCTTACCTCTGCCATGCCGATTGCGTTCAGATATTCCAGCGCCGCCCCGAGTCCGACTGCGTCTGCAATGCTTCCCGTACCTGCTTCAAATTTGTTCGGTGCGGGATTGTAGATTGTCCGCTCAAAGGTAACATCCTTGATCATGTTGCCGCCGCCGTGATACGGCTTTGCTTCCTCGAGGACTTCCTTTTTTCCATAGACTGCGCCAATGCCTGTAGGAGCGTAAATTTTATGTCCCGAGAATACGAACCAGTCGGCGTCCAGTGCTGCCACGTTGACGGGAATATGCGCCACCGACTGTGCGCCGTCGATGAGAATCCGTACGCCGTGAGCGTGTGCGATTGCAATAAGCTCGGCTACCGGTGTGATCGTTCCGAGGACGTTTGAGACATGAGTTACGGAAACGAATTTCGTTCGATTCGTGAAGAGCTTTTCGTATTCCGAAAGAATCAGCTGACCCGATTCGTCTACGGGAATCACTTTGATGACCGCGCCTGTTTCCTGTGCGACGAGCTGCCACGGAACAATATTCGCATGATGTTCGAGCAGGGAGACAATAATTTCGTCCCCCGGCTGGAGAAGCGGTTTCACATAAGAGTGCGCGACCAGGTTGATGCCTTCGGTCGTACCGCGGACAAATACAACATTTTCCTTGGATGGTGCGCCAATGAAATCAGCAACGGTCTGTCTCGCTTTTTCGTAAGCGTCCGTGGACTTCGCAGCAAGGGTGTGCGCACCTCTGTGAACGTTGGAGTTCTCATGTGCGAAATAGTAGCTGAGTCGGTCG
>JBJFGC010000372.1:0-8865 GCA_051892315.1 Eubacteriales bacterium | reverse complement strand
TCCTTAGGAACCTTTCCTCAAAAGGTTCCTAAGCGGGGCCTGGGGCAGCGCCCCAGCCAATCAACCAACCAACCAGCCAACCAACACCCCCTGTCAAATCACATATACACTCCCCTCCGCCTTCGCATCACGACCGAGGCGGAATTTTTTTTCAACATCCCAAGCCGTCTCACCATCGTCAGGGACATAGATGCGAATCATCGTGTCGGACTTGCGGAAGGGAGCGTCGTCCGGGGCGGGGGAGATGGAGGCGGCACATTTGACGGTCTCCATGCCGATAACCGCCGCCGAAATTGCCAGCTCAGCCGTGACGTTCAGAACGTCGCCGTCACAGCGGGCCTGAATGTCCGTCACACGTACCGACGTTTTGCCGGATAAACTTGCGTTGTCCGCCGCCTTGTCGGAGACAGCCTCGCATTCGTAGCGGAAGGGGATAGCAAATTCATCCAGTACCGCTTCCCCGCCGCCGGCCTCCACCGCCGAAACGTATACGTTCCCCGAAATCACCAGACGCCCGTTCGCCGTCTCCAGCTTATCCGCCGACCCGCGTCCCCACGCACAGACGTATGCCATGCCCGGCTTGAGCTTCGCCGACCCCTGCGTCGTCAGACGCCCGTTCACTGCTGCCGCCGGATAGACCGCATCGTACGAGGCCGCCTCCAGTGTGTCCGCACTGCCCGTCAGATACGCATCCACCGTCACCGACGCAGCCGTGCAGCGGAGAACGTCGCAGTCCACATCGTATTCCATCCGCCACGTCAGAACACCGTCGTCCGCCGCCTGCATCTCCAGAAGCACAACCTCCCCGAACGCCGCCGCATGACATGAGCCTTCCCCCGCACCCTCCGGCAGCGGGATTTCCTCCTCCACCGGCACGCGCGACTTCGCCGTTACGTAGGCCCCCTCCGGCGAAAGCAGAACCGCCGTCACGTACGCGTCCCCGTTCACCTTCACAACCCCGCCGTTGATCCGCGCGTCCGATAAACACAGCTCCCCGCTCGCCAGCAGAAGCTGCATTCCCTCCCGCTCCCGGATCTCACCGGAGCATTCTCCCGTCTGCCGGTGCTCGGACAGCGCGGCGCACCGCCGCTCCTCCGTCTTCCGCCGTACGGCATACGGCCCCTCCGTCTTCATCGTCACGTCCGCCGGTTTCTGCGACAGAACCCGGAGCCGTACCTTCGACGACAGCGTGATCCGCCGCGGCGCCGTCACCCGGCAGCTCACATTTTCCGCGGCGCATGACAGTACAATGTCCTGCGGCGTGAACCGGTCGTCCTCTGCTTTCAGCGGAACGCGGCCGGTGTACGAGCTGGTCTGCGAGGTCATGGCAATGGCACCGTCCCCGCCGACATACAGCACGTCGTACGTGACACCGCCGTCTGTCTCCAGCTCGTCGCCGGAAAGGTATTTTCCGTCCGCCGATACCGCCGCGCGCACGCCGATCACCCGCCGTACCTCCGGAATGTAGTCCGGCAGCACAAAATCCTCGGAAACGTCGCACACCGCCGCCGTATCAAACCGCTTTACGTAAATCGTCTGATTCATTTTCTCCTCCCTCATATCCATCGGATGAAACTCTTTCGCACAATTGTATGCGGTGCGCAGCGGGAAAATGTGTGCCTGCCGACAAAAACGGGGAGAGACTTTCCCAAAAAAGTCTCTCCCCTTCCCCGTTTCCGGAGATTCTTATTCGTCCTGTCCGCGCCATGCTTCCAGACACTTCTGAAGAAGGGCTTCCAGCTCTGCGCGTTCCTCCGGCGTCAGAGCATCCACAAGCGGCTGAACATCCGCCTTTGGCCCGACGTTGTGGTGCAGGAAATGGCCGCACTCCCGAAGCAGAACAAGCATCCGCTCCTCGGTACGTCCTTCCGGACCCGGACGCCCGTCTTCCCGACCAAAATGCTCCCGGTCTCTCCGGCGGTCTCTGCCGTGTCCGTTCTCCGACGCTTCCTGCTGCTCTGCGCCAAAATGTTTTCTCCCTCTCCCGCAGCGCAGCTCCTCCACGGGGCAATGCTTATCACAACAGGGACAATTCTTTTCCATACGATTCTCTTCCATAAAATTTCCTCCATAAAAATATTATCATGCTCATAACGTTCCAATTCTTTGCCGTTTTTTCTCCGGCGTCTTCATTATACCACAGCCGGACACATTTGTCAAGGTACCTTGATAAAAAAATCGGAGGTTTTTCGTCCTTCAAAAAAATTTCAAAATACCTGTTTACTTTTCCGTTGGAATGTTATATAATAACATCGTATTATATTCCCACAAGACTGCGACCGGAAAGAAAACGAGTCCCGTCGGTCCAAAGAGAACGCTGCCCGCGGCTGAAAGCAGCGCGTCCGACCCTCCAATGTGCATCCGTGAGTCCGATGTACCGCCTGCGCGGTACGTCCGCCCCGCCCGCGTTACCGGCTTTTGAGCGATAAATCAGAGTGGAACCGCGTCCAGAGCGCCTCTGTCCTGCCGATGTGTAAAGTTTTAGCTTCCCGCACATGGCGGATGGGACGCTTTATTTTTCTATCTACATAAAGGTGTATGTGATGAACTACAATCCCGAAACCAACAAATTTGAAGTGACCATAACTCTCGATAGCCCTCTCGAAAAGGCCGTCTGCCGCGCGGTACAGGATATCCGCCGCGACGTCGACGCCATTCTTGAGCGCGACCCGGCCGCAACCTCGCGGGCCGAGGTTCTCCTCCTTTATTCCGGCCTTCACGCCCTCCTCCTCTACCGCGTCTCCCATGCGCTTCATACCCACGGCCGGAAGTTCAGCGCACGCGCCGTCTCGCAGCTCGCCAAATTTCTCACCGGCATCGAAATTCACCCCGGCGCCTCCATCGGCAAGGGGCTGTTCATCGACCATGGTTCCGGCGTCGTCATCGGCGAAACCGCCATCGTCGGGGACAACTGTACCATCTACCAGGGCGTTACCCTCGGCGGCACCGGCAAGGAAACCGGCAAGCGTCACCCCACCCTCGGCGACAACGTCATGGTCGGCGCCGGCGCCAAGCTCCTCGGCAATTTCACCGTCGGCTCCAATTCCAAAATCGCTGCCGGCGCGGTCGTCCTGAGCGACGTCCCCGAAAACAGCACCGCCGTCGGTATTCCCGCCCGCGTCGTCCGCCGCGACGGCGAACGCGTCAAAACGGAAACGGACCTCGACCAAGTCCACATTCCCGACCCTGTCGAATGCGAAATCCGCACCCTTTGCGAGAGAGTCCGCGCGCTGGAGGAAAAAGGACAAAAAGGACTTTGAAGGAAAGCTTTGCAGAAACGGGCTGATGAAAGTTTTTTAAAAAAGGGGGTACGGGGGAAAACTTTTCAGAAAAGTTTTCCCCCGCGCCCATCCCCAAAACGGAGGTATCTCTATGAAATGTCCGCGGTGCGGCGCTGAGAATTACAGCGGTGCAAAATTCTGTACAACGTGCAAAACGGCGCTGACCGCCGGAAAGCCCGGCGTGCGGGGCGTGGTTTCCGCTGTGTTTCATGCGCTGTTTTACATTTTTGTTTTCTTCGCCTGTCAGTATCTTGTGACGATGGGCTACATGATGTCTCTCATGACCGGCGCGCTGTCCAGCGGAACGTTCGACGAGTCCGCGCTTTTTTCCATCAGCGAGCAGGTGGTGCAGCAGACCGTCATGATTTCGCTTATCTCCAATCTGCTGACCATTCTCGTCGTCTGCATTCTCTTTCAGCTGCGGAAAAAGAATCCGGCCGGCGAGTTCGACCTGCGCCCCGTCAACCGGCTGCGCTGTCCGACGTTTTTCCTGTTCGGCGCCGCGCTTAACCTGTTCGTCTCCGGCACAATTTCCTTTCTGCCGCTGCCCCAGGAGGTCATCGAATCCTTTGAAACCCAGTATTCCTCCCTGTACGGCGAAACGCCTCTGGCGCTGGAAATTTTCAGCATCGCCATCGTGACCGGCATCACCGAGGAAATCGTCTTCCGCGGACTCGTCACCTCGCGGCTGTCCCGCGGAATGCGCACCGGCACTGCCGTTGTCGTATCGTCCGTTTTGTTCGGACTTGCCCACGGCACCCTGCTCGCGGCCGTCTATGCCGCCCTGCTCGGGCTGGTTTTCACCCTGATGTACGAAAAATTCCATTCCATCGTACCGTCCATGCTCTGCCACATCGCATTCAACGCCACGTCGTACCTTCTTGAAGCCGTGAACGACCGATGGTTTTTCCCGCTTTACCTTTTCTCCATCGCGGTCATGCTGTTCTGCGCGTACCGCATCTTCTTCCGGCGGCCCACCTTCTATGACTACGTTCTCGACACGGTCGGGGAACACCGGCTGCGCGACGACACCGAGCGAACGATTCTGGCCGAGGTCCGCCGCCGTCAGGAGGACGACACCCTCACCCCCGAAATCATGGAGCAGCTCGCCGAACGCTGGGAAGAAAACGCAGCGAACAGCCGCTGCGGCGCCCCCGCTCCCTCCCGGAAGCCGGACGACCGCGATGACCAAGATGACCATGACGACCATGAGGACCGCGATGACCACGGCCACGATTCCCCATCCGATCATTCAACAAAGGAGACATAAAAATGAAGCTCTATAACACACTGACCCATACAAAAGACGAATTTGTCACCTACGACCCCGGCAAGGTCACAATGTACACCTGCGGCCCGACCGTTTATCATTTCGCGCACATCGGGAACCTCCGTTCCTACATTATGGAGGATGTTCTCGAAAAGTACCTCCGCTACTCCGGCTACGACGTCCGCCGCTGCATGAACATCACCGACGTCGGACACCTTTCCAGCGACGCGGATACCGGTGAGGACAAGATGCTCAAGGGCGCAAAGCGCGAGCACAAGACCGTCATGGAAATTGCGAAATTCTACACCGACGCGTTTTTCGCCGACTGCGGGAAGCTGAACATCCGGAAGCCGGACATGGTCGTCCCCGCAACCTCCTGCATTCCCGAATTCATTCAGATGATTCAGGGACTTCTGGACAAGGGATACGCGTATCTCTCCGGCGGCAACGTCTACTTTGACACGTCGAAGCTTGACGAATACTATGTCTTCAACAAGCACGACGCGGAAGACCTTGAGGTCGGCGTGCGCGAGGGCGTGGAGGAGGACACCGCGAAGCGGAACAAGACCGACTTTGTCCTGTGGTTTACGAAATCCAAATTTGAGGATCAGGAGCTGAAGTGGGACAGCCCGTGGGGACTTGGCTATCCGGGCTGGCACATCGAATGCTCGGCCATCAGCCTGAAGAACCTCGGCGAATACCTTGACCTGCACTGCGGCGGCATCGACAACGCGTTCCCGCATCACACAAACGAAATCGCGCAGAGCGAAGCCTACATCGGCCACCCGTGGTGCCGGCAGTGGTTCCACGTGCTGCACCTGAACACCCAGAGCGGCAAGATGTCCAAGTCCACCGGCGAATTTCTGACCGTGGACGTTCTCGAAAAACGGGGCTACGCACCGCTGGTCTACCGTCTGTTCTGCCTGCAGTCCCACTACCGCAAGTCGCTGGTCTTCTCGGACGAGGGCATGGACGGCGCAAAGGCGGCCTATACGAAGCTGCTCCAGCGGATCGCGGCACTGAAGGACGACGGTGAAGTGGAAGCGGACAAGTTCGCGGCGCTGAAGGCGGGCTTTACCGAAGCGATGGACAACGACCTCAACACCTCCCTTGCGATTACGGCGCTGTACGACGTCCTCAAGTCCGACGCAAACGACACAACCAAACGTGCGCTGATTGCGGACTTTGACCGGGTCCTCTCCCTGTCGCTGCTCGAAAACGCGGAAAAGTGGAAGGAAGAAGCGCAGACGGAAGACCGCGTGGACGACGGTCTGGCGGCAAAGGTCGAGGAGCTGATTGCCCGCCGCGCAGAAGCAAAGAAAGCAAAAAATTACGCCCTGGCAGACGAAATCCGGAACGAACTGACCGGCATGGGCATTGTACTGAAAGACACCAAGGAAGGCACAACCTGGACGAAGGCTTGATGGAGAGGGGGAAGAATCGGGGAGAAACTTTCCCAGAAAAAGTTTCTCCCCGAACCCCACTTCAAAAACTTTCAAATAAAAACAGAAACAAAGTGCTGTGCAAATCCAACAAAAAATCTGCACAGGCTTTGTTTTCTTATTTTTTTGAAGTTTTTTGAAAGGGGTGTGGGGAAAACTTTTTTTCAAAAAAGTTTTCCCCGCAAATTATATTTCTATAAAATAACCTCAAGTCAGACTGTCGCTGGCTTTTTTGGTGTCCTCGTGTTCGTGGAGGGAACCGGAGAGGAAGGCGCGGGCGCGTTCGGGAGCGTCCTTGGCGTCGCCCCACGGCTCGTCCTCGTAGCGGTAGTCGAATTTTTTGCAGAACCAGCTGACGTCGGCGCGGAGTTTGTCGAAATACTTGTTTTCCACTTCGCTGACCGCGCGGTAGAATTCCCCGAATTCCTTCTTTGACAGGCGTTCCTTTGCCGCGGAGAGAAACCGGCCGTAGTGGCGGAAGCAGAAGTACGGCGCACGCGCCACCTTGGTCCGGAACGCCTCGTCCTTCTGCCACAGCAGCGCCGCCGTCTCAATCATACGCGAGAAATTGTACTCAATCCGCTCGCACACGTAACAGCTTGACTCCAGCTTCTCCAGACGCTTTGCCGCGTTCTCGCCCGTCTTTGCGATAAACAGCGGCGACATGTTGCCCGACAGGTCCTCCGCGAGGCTGTTCAGGTGGCTTTCCAGCATCAGGGCCAGCGGAAGCCGCTTGCCGCGCTCGAACAGCAGAGACAGGTGCTCCGGACAGAATCCCAGCGCGTTCGTCTTCTGCCGCACGTCCGGTTCCATCATCGACGCGCCCAGAATCAGGTCCAGCTCGTTGTCGTCCAGACGGTTGTACATCAGGCAGAACGGACACGCGCACGCCCCCTCCTCCTGCACCTTCTCAAATGCCTCGTTCACGGGGATGGTATAGATCTGTTCCATGAATTTCTCCTTTGCAATATCGGCAATATCGTTTTGCGGGATCTGTTCTCAATTCCCGAGGGTTCTCTCGTAATAAAATAAGTATTGCTGGGCAATTCCGGCGTATTGGCCGAAGGCTTTCACGTCCAGACCGTCCGGAAAGTGGCGGGCGAGGGACTTTTTCATCCATACGTCGACCGGAAACGCCTCCGTTTTGCCGAAGCCGTACAGCAGGGCGCACGCGCTGACCTTCGGACCCACCCCGCGGATTCTGCATAACTGCGCGGCGCACGTGTCGTAGTCGTCACACGCGAGGATTTCCTCAAGATTGACCTCGCCGGAGACGACCTTGCGCGCCGCGTCGCAGATATAGCCCGCGCGGAACCCGGTTTTCAGGGCGAACAGCGCTTCCTCCCCGGCGTCAGCCAGCGCCTGAGCGGTAGGAAAACTGCCGTTCACGCCGTACGTTTCGCACAGCGCGGCGATGATTTTTCGGATGCGCGGGATGTTGTTGTTCTGCGAGACAATGAACGAAATCAGCGCCTCAAACGGCTCCTGACGCAGAATGCGGATGCCGCGTCCCGCCTCGACCGCCGCTTCCATGACCGCGCCCCCCTGCGCGTCCGGCAGGGCGCCGAGGAGAAACCGGTCGATGGCGTCGTAATCCTCGTCCAGCGCAAGATAATGCCGCCAGATCCGGTCGAATTCTTCCGCCGTGGACCCATACACCCGCAGAACACCGTCCGCCGCATTCTCAAACGCGACCGTCCGTCCGAACGCTGTCCCCGCGTATATCTTCCCCTCCACCGGCGCAAACCGGAACGCCTGTCCGCACTCAAACGTCTTCGCCACGGAAAAGCTCCCGCATCCGCCGACCAGGATCCGGGGAACCTCCGTCTTTCCGAAAACAGTGGAGTTTTCCGCGCGGGAAAGGATTTTTTCTTCCAGAATATATGCCATAATTTTCTCAATCCGGTTTGGCGGCTACTGTGTGATTGGCGTACGTATTCCAGGTAGGTTCATAATCCTCTGTTGCTTGATTCCCCCACATATCCCAGCCGGCCCGGTTTCCCCTCGCAAATAATTCCAGAAAAGGCGCGGAGGAACAACTTTCGATCAGCGGAATAAACTCGTCTGGTTTTCTGGAATGTTCTCTTTTCATAGCACGTACAAGATTTACCTGTGATCTTCCGGCATCCAAGGTTCTGTTTTTTTCGCCTTTAATACCGAATAAGAGGATTTCTGTCACATTTCTGAAATAAAAGCCTACCCCACGGCCGTCCGGCATCCCATCTTTTCGTACCTTTTCCCAAATAATATTTGTTTTATATTCAAATCCCCACGCTTTCATAACTTCCAAGCCTTCAGGCAATAAAGCATTGGGGACCCACAAATACAGATGACATTTTTCATCTGCCGCTTCGGAAACCGGCAATTGTTTGATTTCATCCAATTTCATGGTTTCGTAACGGGTTAGACGTTTGTGTTCAGGAGCAACTTTCCCTGTTCTGTTCTGAAACTGCCATGGGGGGTCCGCCAGAATGGTTTTATACTTTTTTCCGGCGATATATTGTCTGAAATCTTCTATTGTACGTTCTAATTCTGGATTTTCCATCATCAATAGCCCTCTATGCAAGGTTTTTTTATGCCGATGGCTAAAATCGGACAACCACCATTTCTACGGGACTTGAGCCGGTATTCCAACTTTCCCATCCATGTAGTGCTTGCACCGTATTTCGATATCAATGCCTTGCCATTTTCATCTCCGATTTTTTTGAAAATATCATTCAGCTCTTTTGACCTGGTTACAATAATTCCGACTTCGATCAATCCGCAGTCAAAATAGGTGCGCATTGCCAATAAGTCACGGTCAAACGTCTGATCCTTACTGTTCCATTCCAAGTCAAAAGCGACCTTGTCTTTAATGAAATCGATATTATGC
>JBJFGC010000371.1:0-2262 GCA_051892315.1 Eubacteriales bacterium | reverse complement strand
TCCAGCATTTCGGGATTTTCCCGGAGAGAATACAGCTTCATTGCATTGCCTCCCTCCTTTGCGTATAGAATCAAATGCTATCTTCATTATAGCATAGACCGTCCGTTTTTGCAACCGATTTTTCACGCCCCATGCAACTATACTTTGCTTGACCGGAGGAAAATTGTAGGGTATAATTAGGTCAGAACCGAAAGAAGCTGCGCAGATTCGAGCCGGTATTTTATCGTATGGAAAGGAAGCACTATGTTCAATACACAGAAATTCGGAGCGTATATTTCCCATTTGCGGAAAAACGCGGATATGACTCAGTCGGAGCTTGCGGAACGGCTGAACATTACCCGACAGGCCGTCTCAAAATATGAAATCGGAGACAGCTTTCCGGATATCACCATTCTGGTGAGCATTGCGGAGGTTTTCAATGTTTCGCTGGATGAGTTGATCGCGGCGGGCGAAGCTACGACGGGGGAGTCAAAGGTACTGAGAGGGCTGGCCAAGGGAGAGGACGCCACCGCGGACAACGTGGAGGATGTTATGAATCTTGCACCGCTGCTCAAGCCCAGCGCGCTGGAAAAGGTTTCAGCCAAACTTGCGCTGCATGGGGTTGATATCTCCAATATCGTTCAGCTTTCACAGTATATGAGCGATGCCGCCACGTCTCTGATGATTCAGAACGCAGATTTCTCCTCTTTGGAAGGAGACACGGAAAAGGAACTGATGATTCACTTAATGCCGCTGCTGGACGAAAAATCCAAAACCGCCCTGTTTGAAAAAATCATTGAAGGCGAATTGGATTGGCATTATCTTGAAATTATGATGCCGTATATTTCATACCTTCATTCGCAGATTGAAGCGGCCTATGTGGAGGGAGCGGTTCCGCCGGAGGTCATGGAATGGCTTCGCAAGGTGACGATGGACGAGGCGGAAAAGCTCAACGCGGAACGCAGAGCCGCGATGCACACGGAAATCAAGTTCGGCTGAAACGTACAGCTCAACGATTCCTTACAAAATCATCAATGAATTGATCATTGACCATAAAAAAATCCTCTGATATAATAGGGTTGTCCGGACAACCAATTTATATTTGGAGGATTTTTCAATGGAAATCGCCATCGGAAGCAAAATCAAACAGCTTCGCCGAACGTACGACCGCACACAGGAAGCCATGGCGCAGGCGCTCGGCGTGACCTCACAGGCCATTTCCCGCTGGGAAAACGGAACGGGCTATCCCGATATCGAAATCATTCCGGCCATTGCAAATTATTTCGGCGTCACCATCGACGCACTGTTCGGCTACGACGGAGAGCGGAACGAAAAAATCCGGAGCATTCTGAAACGCGCCGACGAACTGGAAAAAGCGGAACCTGCGGAATGTCTTGACTATATGCGGGTTGCCGCGGCGGAATTTCCGGCGTCGGACGAAATCACCGTCCGCCTGGCCAACACGCTCAACCGATGCGGCTGGGCCTATTACGGCGCGGTCAGTATCTCCGGCGAGGAAGAAAAAGAGGATGGTACCCGCGAGGAATTCTGTCATCCCGATTACGAACACAACCGGGGAAACAAATACTGGCAGGAAGCTCTGATCCTTTACGAAAAGCTCATTGGAAATACGGAGAACGCGGACATCCGGGAGGAGGCCGTGGAAAACGCGGCGCACATTTACTGGGAGTTCGGGGATCATGCCGCCATCCGGAAGCTGGCCGCCGCTGCGCCGCATCTGCGCACATCCCGGGAAATGCTTCTGTCTCTGGACGAAACCCAAAATAATCACGGGGCTGCCCTGATGGTTGTCCTCGGGGCTTTCAAGGATCTTGTCTTAAATACGGTGAAGATGAGCGGCGGACCGGATGACGCAATCCGGGAATGCGAGACGCTTTTGTCGCTCTATCACTTTATTTTTGACGACGGCCGGTTCGGAAAGTATCACCGCGATCTGTTCGACCTGTACGCACGGCTCTGCTGGCATTTCTGGAAGACCGGCGACCGGGACAAGGCGTTTGAGGCTCTGGAAAACGCAAAGAAGCATTTCGATACCTTTGAGACGCTGCGGAACGCCGGTGTGTACGGCTATTCCTCGGTCTATACCAAGGGAACGCTTTCCGATCCGTCGGAATGGGTTCCGAAGTACGGCAAGAGCGAAAATGATTCGGAAAGGTTCGGGGACTGCTGCTGGTTCAGCGAGGAATTTTGTCCCGGCATCCGCGCTGACGCACGCTTTTATGAAATTGCAAATAAAAAATATGTAAATCCGTAAAAAGGTAT
>JBJFGC010000370.1:0-8888 GCA_051892315.1 Eubacteriales bacterium | reverse complement strand
GCAACCTTCGCCGGACTCAGAACGGCATCCACGCCGAAGCGGGGGATTCCGTTCTGTGGTTGCAGGCGAGGAAGCACAAAATTACGCACAGCAGGGCAAGCAGCTTTACCATAACGACACCTCCGTTCGTTTTGTTCTATACATTAGACGAACGGAAGAGGCGTTTTGTTCCCGTTTTCCGAAAATTTCTCTATTTTCCGCGTTCTCCGATGGTTTCGCACAGGATTTTCATGAACCGTTCCGCGTCTTCGCCGAGACTGACGTCCGCGCGGTTGATGATACCAACCGTGTACACGTCGCCGGACGCCAGCGGAACCGAAAGGACATTTCCGTTGTTCAGTTCCGACGTCATGACGCCGGTGCCGATGGTATAGCTGTCTGTACTGAGGAGAAGGTTCATGAGAGTTGCGCGGTCGTTGATGCGGATGTGCTTTTTGGTCTGGCTGTACTCGGAAAGCTCCTCTGAAAATTCGACGGGGCCGGCTTCACCCTGGTCGTAGGTGATGTAGGGAAACTCGGTCAGCTCCTCGCGGGTCAGTTTTTCCCGTGAGGCGAGGGTATGATGGCGGCCGAGAAAGACGTAGGGGCAGGTTTCAAAAAGCGGACGGAAATCCAGCCCGTTGCGTTTGAGGAAGCGTTCCATGTACCCGCCGGCAGGCGCTTTCAGATAGGCGAGGATACCGAGATCGGAATTGAGGTTTTTGACGTCGTTGATGACCTCAATGGTACGCGCCTCCTTGAGAGACAGGCTATAGTCGGAGTGGTACTTCTTCATAAAACGCACGAAGGCCTCTGCCACAAAGTCGTAATGCTGCGATGTGACGGCAAAATTGCGGACTCCCCGTTTATCGTCACGCTCATACCGGTCTGTGATCACCTCGTACTGGGCAAGAAGCTGTCTGGCGTACCGGATGAATTCCGACCCTTCGCGTGTAATTCTTACACCCTTATTCGATCGGTCAAAAATCCGGATTCCGAATTCCGTCTCCAGCTCGCGCACCGCGGAAGACAAGCTCGCCTGTGACACCACAAGCGTTTTCGCCGCCTCATTCATAGACCCGAGTCGGGCAATTGCCAAAATATACTTACACTGCTGTATTGTCATGGAAAATTCTCCTGATGTGTTTGTAAATTTACATTTAATGATAACACATTATCAATATTTTGTAAACTACAAAAATATAATAGCTGGGTATTCGTTTTTTATGAAATAATAAGCCGTGGAAGGGGATGTTTGGGGCTCTGTCCCAGAGAAAAGAGCCTGCATCCCGCACCTCCTGTGCTTACAAGAAAAGAAAATCGGAAGGATAACCTATGAACTATCAACAAATCCTGTACGAACAGCTTGCGAAAGATTTTTCGATTTCAGTGGAGGAGCTGAAACAGGGAGGAAATCACTTTGTAAGGAAAAAATACGTGGAGGGGCGAAGGGTCTATCGAAATGACCGGTGCCTCTTGAACCTGCTGTCGATCGGAGGGACTGGCGTTGCAGCAGGCGACTCGGACATGCTGCTCAACTGGATGCGGCGGCATTTCGACGGATATGCGGCATGGCTCGGAGAAGCGCAGAATCTGATTCAGATGGACGCGCGGCTGCGGGAGTACGGAAGTCGGCTGGCGGGGTGTCATCATTACTATATTCCGGATAAAAAGGCTGATTCGGCTGCTGTCGACGCGGTTTGCCGCGTGCAGTGGTTTGAGCGTGAGGAACTTGGAAAGTTTCGCGGAGACAGCCGGTTTGAGGAATCGCTGGCCTTTTCCGAAACTGCGCCGGATATGCTCGCCGTGGTTGGACTGGACGATAACGACGATATCATCGGAACCGCGGGCGCGTCTGCGGACAGCCCTGCCATGTGGCAAATCGGCGTGAAGGTCGACGAACGTGCACGCGGCCGCGGCGTCGGTGCCTACCTTGTGTGGCGACTGAAAAACGAGGTTCTGCGGCGGGGATTCCTGCCGTTCTATGGAACCGCGGAGTCCCATATCGAGTCCCAGCGCGTCGCTTATCGCTGCGGATTTATCCCTGCCTGGTGGGAAGCCTGCTCGGACTGACGCGTTTCGTCTCGATTTTCTTTCCCAATGGCATTTCCGTACCGTTTTGTGGTATAATAGAAAACAGGTTCAAACCAATGAACCAATCCATCCGCCAGTGAGGAATACCATGACCGAACCGAAAGACGAAATTCAAAAGCTTGCTGATGAATTCCGACAGTGCCGCAGTCTCCTTCTTGCCCTCGGCGACGAAAACCGTCAGCACCTTCTTCTTACCATGATGCAGATGGGCGAGTGCGGCGGGGTGCGCGTTGGCGCAATCACCGCAAAAACCAACCTTTCGCGGCCGGCTGTATCGCATCACCTTAAAATCCTTCGTGACACTGGACTGATCCGACTGCGCCGGGAGGGAACGAAAAATTATTACTCCTTTGACCCGGATTCCCACGCGCTGGAACGCCTTGTGCAAATGTTCCGCAGCGCAGAAAAGATCCTGAACACTCTGTCGGAACAGAATCAGAGCCGCAGCGGGATGGAACCAACCTATCTACAGGAGGAAGCGCAGAATGAACCTTCTTGAAGCAATGAAGCAGCGGCACAGCGTCCGCCAGTATCAGGAGCAGCCGCTCGCGCCGGAATCCGCCGCGGCCCTGCGTGAGGAAATTGAGGCGTGCAACCGGGAGAGCGGCCTGCACATTCAGCTTGTCACGGATGAACCGGCGGCCTTCTCCGGCTTTATGGCGCATTACGGAAAGTTTTCCGGTGT
The DNA here is from genome assembly GCA_051892315.1 of Eubacteriales bacterium. Lineage (GTDB taxonomy): Bacteria > Bacillota > Clostridia > Oscillospirales > CAG-272 > UMGS1696. The sequence goes on along the minus strand of JBJFGC010000370.1, from coordinate 6,130 downwards.
CACCAATTACATCGCGCTGGTGGGGAAGAAATCCCCTGCATTGGATGAGGCGTGCGGTTACTACGGCGAACGTCTTGTCCTGAAGGCGCAGCAGCTCGGCTTAAATACCTGCTGGGTCGCCCTGACTTACCGCAAAGTTCCGGGCGTGTTCCAGATTGCCTCCGGCGAGAAGCTGACGGTCGTCATCGCTGTCGGTTATGGCAAAACGCAGGGGAGTGCACATTCATCCAAAACACCGGAGCAGGTCAGCGGCGCCGACGGTACAGCACCTGCATGGTTCCAAAAAGGCGTCGAGGCCGCGCTTCTTGCCCCAACCGCCATGAATCAGCAGCAATTTTATCTGAAATACGTAAACAACAAAGTTACCGCGCAGGCCAAGCCCGGCTTCTACAGCAAAGTCGACCTCGGTATCGTCAAATACCACTTTGAGCTTGGCGCCGGCGGGGAAAAGGTCCATTGGGGATAAAGTTTTTGCAGAAATTACGCTTCGCATAGCTTCCCCATCCCAAACCTTTCCTTTGGATGGAGAAAGACAGAGTAAGGTACAAATCGTTTGATCTGCACCATACTCTGTCTTTATTTCATAGATAAACGTTTTTTGAAAAGGAACGATTCACATAATTTCACGCTTCTACACCGGCATAGGCGAGGAGACGCTTTTCAGCAGCGGGACACCAGAGATTGCCTGCTTCCTTGCAGAGCTGGTCCAGATCTGCGTAGAGAGCGCCGAGGTCGGTACCGGCGTTTTCCGATGCTGCCTTACCGAAGTCCTCGACCGCGGTCAGCGGAAGGTTGACGTGCGTGTAGATGAGCTTCTTTGCACCCTTGATTTTCGGGAGATTCAAGGTTGTTTCCGCACACGCATTCAGACCGCCGATGTGGGTGATCATGCCTGCCGGATTGATCCGTTTCTTTTCCATGAGAGAGATGGATTCTCTCATGTCATCTGTGTTGCCGCCGGAGGTACCGACGATGTGCGTTGAGCCGTAATGGACGTTGTAGAAATTGAACATGGCCGAGAACTGTGTGTTGGTCGGACCTGCGAAGAAGTTCAGGCAGCCGTCACGGCCGAGAAGCGCATCGCCCATTTCCACCACGGACTGAACCGGCGCGTAAACAAATACATCGTTGAAGCCTTCTCCATTCGTGAAGGAACGAAGGTATTCCACGGGATTTTCCATCTTGGCGGTGTTCACAAAGTGCAGCTCGACACCGTTCTTCTTTGCCTCTTCCGCCGGAAGAAGCTGTGCTGCGCGCGCAAGCCGCGCGTCGTCGATGTCCGTCACAATGAGCAGCTTCGGTGCACGGCCGCCGTGAATGGCGTAGTCTGCGCAGCCCAGACCCATTGGGCCTGCACCTGCGAGAATGGCCATGCAGCCGCCTTCCGTAACGCCCATGTCATGAACGTATACGCCCGGCTTGGTGTGGTAGTTGGCGTGATAGCCTCCGACAATGCAGCTCATCGGTTCTGCAAGACTTCCGTAGAAGTACGCGTCGCCGTCGTAGGGGAGCAGACAGCCGCACAGCATCACTTCCTCCGGAAGGATGACGTAGGTCGCCGCGCCGCCGCAATACTTGTACGAGTAACCGGGGGAGGCAAGGGAACCTTTGTAGTTGAGGGCGGGCTGAATGACAAATTTGTCGCCGGCCTTGAACTGATCGGCCCACTTTGCACCAACCTTTACCAGCTTGCCGCAGAATTCGTGGCCGATGATGACGGGATTCTGCTCCACGTCGTCCGGAACTCTCTTGTGGTTCTTGCCCTGGGAGGCTGCTTTATAGGATGACATACAGATACTGTCGGAAATAACGCACGCGAGAATTTCCGTGTCCTTGATTTCGGGAAGCTCAAATTCTTCCATGCGAAGGTCCATCGTACCGTAAAGTCGTACCGCTTTGGTCTTCATGATGTATCTCCTTTTTATGATCTTTCGATGATGGCTTTATTATAGCACCTTTTCTGTTTCCCGTCAATCTGGGAAAATCAACAAGAAAAACGACGAGAAAGGCATGATGTTAAGAAACATATAAAAGTGTGAACTATGTGATTTTAACAGCATAGTTCACATTTTTATGAGTCCAGGGATCAAAATGTCCTTGATGGGGTTGTTTTATCTTCTTTTTGCTTCAATAAAGCCGAGCTTGCGCCGCACCTTCGACATCGTGCGGGCCGCGTCGTGAGCGGCCGCTTCGGCGCCTTTTGCCATGACGTCCTCCAGGTAGGCTTTGTCCGCCATGAGACGGGCGAATTCCGCCTGAACCGGCGCGAGCGCGTCCGCACAGGTTTCGCCGACCGCCAGCTTGAAGTCGCCGTAGCCCTTGCCCTCAAATTCGGCTTCAATCTCGTCCGCCGTCTTTCCGGTGAACGCGCCGTAAATGGACATGAGGTTCATGACACCGTCCTTGCCTTCGCCGCGCTTTACTTCGCAGCCGGAGTCGGTCACGGCGCGCTTGAACTTGCGGATGATGGCGTCCTTCGGGTCGAGAATACGGACAACCGCGTTTTCGTTTTCGTCGGATTTGGACATTTTCTTTGTCGGATCGGCAAGAGACATGATTTTCGCAGTGGTTGTCGGAATGTAGGCATCCGGCACAACAAAGGTGTCGCCGTAGACTTGATTGAAACGGATGGCGATGTCACGGGTCAGCTCGAGGTGCTGCTTCTGGTCGACGCCGACGGGAACCAATTCGGACTGGTACAGCAGAATGTCTGCCGCCATGAGAGAGGGATAGGTAAAGAGACCTGCGTTGATGTTGTCGGCATTCTTCGCGGATTTGTCCTTGAACTGGGTCATACGGCTCAGCTCACCGAACATGGTGTAGCAGTCGAGAATCCACCCAAGCTCCGCGTGTGCGGACACGTGACTCTGTACGAACAGGGTGTTCTTTTCGGGGTCAAGGCCGCACGCGATGTAGAGCGCGAGAGTTTCGTAGGTGCGCCGGCGCAGCTCCGCCGGTACCTGTCGGACGGTGATTGCATGTTCGTCGACGACGCAGTAGTAACAGTGGTAGGTGTCAGAAAACTCGGAGAAATTCCGGATGGCGCCGAGGTAGTTGCCGATGGTGAGTACGCCGGACGGCTGAACGCCGGAGAATACGACTTTTTTGTCTTTGTACATAATGTAAAAATTCCTTATGGTTGATGAATTGGGGTGTTTAGTCCCCCTCGGTCAGATCCTTGAGCGTTCGATCAATGGTTTTTTCGATCACTTTGCTCATTTTCGCAAAGGCGGACGCCGGTTCCTGACCATTCAGGACGATGTTCTGTACTGTACTGGACGCGCCGAAGGCGAACGCCTGCTCCAGTTCGTACGCGCGGTTGTCAATCACGAGGTCGAGCATTTCAATGGACTCTCGGTCGCGGAGGTATTTGAGGGAGAGAGCCACCTCGTAGTACGCCGGACGGAGAACTTCGCGGGACTTGGCTGCCATTGCTTCAAGGATAAAAGAGCTTTCCTCGATGTCAGCAGCGCTGATCGGAATGGTCACATAGGAGCCGACCTGCCATACGACGTTGCAGTAGTTTTCCTGCATTTCATCGTATTTCGGGCAGGGCGCGATGCCGAAGTCGGTTTCCATCTCGCGGAGACGAATGACCATCTGAAGGTTGGTGATCCAGAACAGTCCGCGGTTTTCCTCAAACATTTTGGTGGTGAGAAGGTGGTAACCCTCGGAACCGTATTCGTGATAGTTCAGGGAAACGCTCTTGTCGGTCATGAACTGAGAGAGGTTGGTGAGAATGTCGTAAACGCGCTCGTTGCCCTCGAGAGTAAAGACGGGGAGGTCATTTTCGTCCTTGTCGATGAGGTGGTAGCCGAAAGTGATGAGCATGGCGGTCGCGTTTTCGTTCTGCGTCAGGTTGGCGATGGAGTCCTTGGAGTCATAATCGCCGTCTCCGTCGAGGTCGATGGATGCGCCCTCGCACAGGGTCTTGTAGGTGTCGAAGGTCCACTGGTCGTTGGCTACATAGTAGTAGGGCGTTTCAAAGCCGTGGTCCTCCAGCACCTGAAGGTTGATCATGGTACACCAGGTCGCATCGTTGTTCAGCGTACTGATGTCGCCGGAAACCATGTAGAGTCGGTTGGCAATGCTGAGGTCTTTTACGGATCGCCCGTCCCACCACGGACGCTCGAGATTCATGTACGTTGCGTTTTCCATGAGGTCGACCAGGCAGCCGTTTTTAACAAGCGTACCGGACTGGTCCAGCGGCGGCATGACGACGTCGTAGGAGGTGTCCCCGGCTGCTACTGCGTTCTGAACGTCGGAAACGAGGCTCCCGCTGAGACCGGCCACCTCGGCAAGGTTCATGTTGTAGGTCTCCTGGACGTACAGGTTGCGCTCGTAGACCGCGTCGTTGAGGACTTCGCCGGACATTTCGGCGGTATAGATGCTGGATTCGTACCAGTCATCCGTCCATCCGGCCTTGGTCAGGAAGGTGAAGGTACGGCCTCCCAGGTCACGTCCGGGAAGCTCCGGATCGAAGGATTCGGTCTCCTCACCGTCAGGTGTGGTTTCCCCGCCGGCTTCTGCCGTTTCTTCGGAGGCGGTGGAGACGTTGTTTTCGTTTCCGCCCGTGGCGGACGGGGTGTCAGGTTCTTTTTCCGCGCAGGCGGACAGGGATGCGGTCAGCATCAGCAGGCTGAGCATCAGGCAAAGCTTCTGTTTCATAAGAGGACTCCTTTTAAAAAATATAGGAAAAATAAAAAATTTTCGCTGTAGAAAGGGGTTCTTTGGAAGAAAACGGTTATGGGTTTTGCTGTTCTGCTTTGATTCTGCGAAGTCGTTTCATTACATCGTTTCCGCCGCGCCCGAAATAATCGTGGAGCGTGACGTATTCGGTGTACAGGCGGTTGTAAACCGCGCGGTGGTCCGGAATCGGATGATAGACCGTATGGGACAGGCGGCCCATCGCGTCTGCTGCGGCAGCGAGGGAATCATAACCGCCCGCTTCTTTTCCGGCGGCAAAGGCGGCAAAAATCGCCGCGCCGAGCGCAGGACATTCTGCGGAGCCGGCGACGCGGAAATCCAGCCCGGTCACATCTGCGTAAAGCTGCAGCAGAAACGGATTTTTGACTGCAATTCCGCCTGCCGCACGGCATTCCTCAACAGGAATATCGTTCCGACGGTAGTTTTCGATGATCATACGGGTACCGTAAGCGGTCGCTTCGACGAGGGCACGGAACAGGTCTTCCGGACGGGTGGTCAGGCTCATGCCGAGAAACAGGCCGGAGAGGTCAAAATCCGCAAGAACGCTTCGGTTCCCGTTCCACCAGTCGAGAGCAAGAAGACCGGATTCTCCCGCCTTCCGCCGGGCCGCTTTTTCGGTCAGCAGAGCGACGGAGGACATACCACGCGCCTTCGCTTCCGCGACGTATTCGGCGGGAGCGAGGGTATCGGCGAACCAAGCAAAATGGTCGCCGACGCAGGTCTGACCGGCCTCGTAACCGTAAAAGCCGGGGATCAAACCGTCGCGCACCACGCCGCAGATGCCGGAAACCGGTTTTCCGGTCTCAGATGCAAGCAGGTGACAACCGGACGTTCCGAGAATGAGAGCCATCGGTCCGGGACCGGTGATTTTCAGCGCGGGAGCAGTGACATGCGCGTCGGACACCGCGACGGCAACGGCGGTTCCGGGACGCAGGCCAAACCTCCCCGCAGCGGAGGACGTGATTCGTCCGGCAAGCGAACCAACGGGAAGAACAGGCCCTGCGAGCTTGTCGGAGAAAATCCCCTTCAAACGGAAGTCCAGCGCGGCAAGATAGTCGGGGGAAGGATACACACCGTCGGTGTACATGGCCTTGTAACCGGCCACGCAGGCGTTGCGGGTGAGATTTCCCGTCAGCTGCCAGACGAGCCAGTCACCGGCATCCACAAAAAACGAGGCGGCGTCGTAAACTTCAGGCGCACGGTCGAGAGTTTCCCACACTTTGGGCAGCATCCATTCGGAGGACACACGTCCGCCGTACCGTTCCAGCCAGGGTTCGCCGCGCTGTCCGGCGATTTCGGTCATGCGGTCTGCGTAGTCCCATGCGGCGTGATGCTTCCACAGCTTCACATAGGCGTGCGGCTGTGCGGAAAAACGTTCATCAAAGCAGAGGGGGGTTCCATCCGCATTGGTGGGAAGAAGGGT
>JBJFGC010000369.1:0-2266 GCA_051892315.1 Eubacteriales bacterium | reverse complement strand
AACCGGCGTGAACGGCGGACAGAGGCAGTACGCTTTTTTCTCCTGTACAACGTAGTTCAGAAAGCCGCGTTCGCACAGATCGCGGATACCGCCGCCCCATGGGTCGAACATACACGCTTCCTCCGTCGGGGTCATGCCATGTTCGCGGCAAACACGCTTCAGCTCCTCCCGGGTTTTCGTTTCTTCCGCGAGTGCGGTAAGGATCACGCGGGAAAAAGCATACTGACGTTCCGGCGTAAGCATAGCTTCTCCGGTGACCGGATGATCATAGCCGCGCCACTGTTCGGAACGGTAATCGCTGCCGTTCGAACAATGTTTGAACAGGGCAAGGTCCGATTCCGTGAAAACGTGGACTGTGCCGCGGATCGTCCAGTTTTTCACCAGACCCCATGCGGCGGTTTCGGGCGTGTAGTCCGAGCAGCGGATTTTCATGGAATGCAGGGCGTTTCCCATAAACTGCGCCTGAAATCCGTTGAGATCACGGAGGACGGTAAGCTTTTCCCCCGGAAGGACAAGGTACTGGTTGGTAAGCTGGCGGACTTTGAGTTCATCTTCCGTCATTGAAAATGCTCCTGTTCGTTTTTTGTTTTCATTATACACAAATTTTCGTGTCATGTCAAGCGATCACGAAAAAAAATTCATAGTATTTCTTCTGAAGAAAGGAAGGATTGGAAAAGAGAATTGGAAGAGTAAAAACTTTTCCAAAAAGGTTTTCCGGTGGCTCCGGGACGGCGTTTCGACGCCTATCACCGAAATTTTCTAAATTCCATTGACAAATCCCACAAAATATGCTATGATATTTATGTAAAATTCGCAGATATGCGAATAAATAAATCTGATTACATAGAAGGAGAAAAATTATGTTAGCACAAAGACCTCCGATGGGCTGGAATTCCTGGAATACGTTCGGCGGTGCAATCAACGAACAGGTGGTTCGTGAAACTGCAGATGCAATCGTGGAAAAGGGACTGAAGGATGTCGGCTACGAATACGTGGTTATCGATGACTGCTGGGCACTTCGTAAGAGAAACGCAGAAGGCAGAATGGTTGCCGATCCGGAAAAATTCCCGTCCGGCATGAAGGCTCTCGCGGAATACGTTCATTCCAAGGGTCTGAAGTTTGGTATGTACTCCTGCGCCGGCACCCGTACCTGCGCTGGTTATCCCGGTTCCTTCGACTATGAATTTATTGACGCGAAGACCTTCGCAGAATGGGACGTCGACTTCCTCAAGTACGACTTCTGCTACAAGCCGCGTCTTGCCAACGGTCCTATCCTTTACAACCGGATGGGTATGGCTCTCAAGGCAAGCGGCCGTGAAATCCTGTTCTCCGCCTGCAACTGGGGTTCCGACGAAGTTGAAAAGTGGATTCGTTCCACCGGCGCGCACATGTATCGTTCCACCGGCGACATCAACGACAGCTTCCGCAGCTTCAAGGACATCGCCATGAGCCAGGTTGACAAGCTCGCTTACTCCGGCCCCGGCTGTTACAACGACATCGACATGCTCATCTGCGGTATGCATGGCAAGGGCAACGTGGCCAACGGCGGCTGCTCCGACATCGAATACCGTACGCACTTCGCTCTGTGGTGCCTGTTCCAGTCTCCTCTCATGATTGGCGGCGACCTCAACAAGCTTGACGACTTCAACCTCAATCTTCTCAAGAACAAAGAGCTGATCGCCATCAACCAGGACGAAGAAGCACGTCCTCCGATGATGGTTCAGGGCGGCGACCGTCCGATCTTCTTCAAGCACCTCGCAGGCGGCGAATACGTTCTCGCCTTCTTCAATTTCTCCGACCACGACGGCGGCTCCGGTCTTGAATTCTACGACCTCGGTCTCACCGTTGCGTCCGGCTACGGCTTCAAGTTCCGTGACATCTTCACCGGAGAAGAAACCGGCCTCATCACCGAAAACATGGGTGTCGGCATTGCTGCTCACGACTGCAAGATCTTCCGCGGTACGCTGGAACATAAATAATCTGACATTGAGTTTTCTTGGGGAGGGTACTTTTTTCCAAAAGTACCCTCCTCTGGAGTTATGCTTTGCGTAACCCCGTCACCTTTCAAAACTTTTATAAAGAACAAAGACAGAGTTTGGGTGCAAAATGGAGAACAAAAATGCGCAGCCGTGCTGCAAGAAGTGCGGACGGAAGCTGACTTACGATGAAATCGGAATTCATAAGAAAATGATTAACCGTGGGGCAACCGAATTTTTCTGCCTCACCTGTCTGGCAGAATACACCGGCAGCACCGAGGAACGTCTCA
>JBJFGC010000368.1:0-8916 GCA_051892315.1 Eubacteriales bacterium | reverse complement strand
GAGGGTCTTATGAAAAAAATTACGATGGGAAGAACGCGGAAAAAATCAAAAAGGAGGGAGGACGCCAACGGAGCAGAGGAGATGCCCGCTGCGGACGCTGTGTTTGTTTTGGGAGCGGCGGCGGTCTGCGTGATGCTGGCGTTTCCGATGCTGTCCGCGGACCGTACGTCAGAGAAGCCGGAGAATACGGCGATCATGGCGATGAGCAGCGCGGTGGAGACGGCGGAGTCTGCGGAGCGAGAAGAAGTGGTCGCACCGTCAAACACAGCGCCGGAAGAAAAATGGAGCTTTTACGATTATATCGGAGAGTTGTTTGCCGGACTTCTTTCGGGGCAGTAAGATGACGGAGATTCTCCTGCTGCTTGCGGCGGCGGTCCTTCACGAAACGGGACACGTTCTTTGCGCCGCTTGGTTCGGCATTCCATTTTCGGGGTTGTCGCTGCGCCCGTGCGGCGCGGCCCTGCGGTTCAATTTTTCGCAAACAACCTACTTCCGTGAGCTTTGTGTCCATCTGGCGGGCGGCGCGGCGGGGCTTCTGTCCGCTGTTCTCGCGCTTTTCTTCTTCGGAAAGGCGGCGGTCTGCTTTGTCGGAATATCGCTCTGTCTGACGTGGCTGAATCTCCTTCCCATCGAGGGCTTTGACGGCGGCGGCGCGCTGTACTGTCTCCTCGTGCTGCTGGGGCCGCCGGAGCGGGCGTACGGTATCTGCCGCGTCGTTTCCCTTGCCGCAGTTCTTCTGCTGTGGACCGCAGTCCTTTGGGTGGAGCTTCGTGTCCGGGCCAACGCGGCCCTGCTTCTGTTTGTGGTGTATCTCTTGATTTTTCAGTCTTATGGACGAAATTTTTGAGAAAGCATCTTGTAATTTCATGGAAAGTGTGGTATTGTATAAGAATACCTGAGGTCAGGACCTCCTGCCTCAAACCCTTTCCGTAAAGGTGTGCAGACAAAGTCGGGTACAGATTTGGACTGCCCGACCAGCTGCTGCCCCGAATCAAGTTTTTTGAAGGGGGCGCGGACGAGATTTACTCTCTGGAAACCCGGAAACTTTTTTCAAAAGAGGTTTCTCCGCAAATTCCCCGAACAGGATGGCATATGAAAATCGTTATTGTCGGCTGCGGCAAGGTTGGCTATGCCCTTGCCAAGCAGCTTTCCATGGAAAACCACGATATCATCATCATTGACAGCAGCACCCGCGTCATCGAGAAAACGCAGGAAACACTGGACGTTATGGTCGTGTCCGGCAACGGTGCGGCGCTTGACATCCAGCAGGAGGCCGGAACCGCAGACGCGGACCTGCTCATTGCGACCACGCCCTCAGACGAGGTGAATCTGCTCTGCTGCATCGTTGCCAAGCGGCTCGGCTGCAAGCACACCATTTCCCGCGTGCGAAATGCCGACTATATGCACCAGATTCAGTTTATGCGGGATGACTTCGGCATTTCCATGACGGTCAATCCCGAATTTGCGACCGCGCGGACCATATACCGGTTTCTGCAGTTTCCCTCCTTCCTGAAAATTGACTCGTTTGCGAAGGGGCGCGTGGAGCTGGTGGAGCTGAAAATCACGGACAACAGCATTCTGATCGGCAAAAGCCTTGATAAGCTCACGACCGAGCTGCATCTCAAGGTGCTGGTCTGCGCCGTGGAGCGGGACAACAACATTTTTATCCCGAAGGGGGATTTTGTCCTTCGCGCGGGTGACAAAATCAATGTCACGGCGCCCCGTTCGGAGCTGGCGAAAATGATCAAAAAGCTGAACATCAGTACGCAGAAAATCCGCAACGTCATGATCATCGGCGGCGGAAGGATTGCGGAATACCTTGCGGAGGAGCTGATCAAGTCCGGCGTGGATGTCAAAATCATTGAAATTGATCCGGCGCGGAGCGTGGAGCTTGCAACCCGTTTCCCGGAGGCGCTGATCATCAACGACGACGGCTCCAATCACGACGTTCTTTTAGCGGAGGGGATCCGTGAGACCGACGCGGTGCTGACTATGACCGGCATGGATGAGCAGAACCTTGTGATTTCCATGTACGCGGAGCACAGCGGCGTTTCCAAGACTGTGACGAAGATGAACCGCAGCGAATACAGCGAGCTGTTTTCGGACAAGGAGATCGGAAGCACCGTCTGCACCAAGGACGTTATCGCGGCGGACATCATTCGCTACGTGCGTTCCATCAACAATTCCGGCGGCTCGATTATTACGCTGCACCGCATTGTCGAGGGAAAGGCGGAGGCCATTGAGTTTATCGCCAATTCCCAGACCTTTGGACTGAACGTTCCGCTGCGTGACCTGCGGCTCAAGAAAAATCTGCTCATCGCGTGCATCAACCACAACGGAAACATCATCATTCCGAGCGGTGCGGACCAGATTTCGCAGGGCGACACGGTGATTGTGGTCACGACAGCCGACGAGCCGATCTCCGAGCTGAACGATATTTTTGAGGATAACGACTGACGGTCAGGAATATGAATAAGAAAATTACGTTAAAATACCTGGGCTATCTGATGGGCATTGAAGGGGCGTTCATGCTGCCGGCGTTCTTTCTCGCGCTGTTTTACGGAGAGGGACGGTCGGTTTTTGCCTATGCGGTGACGATTGCTGTTCTCTGGGCCGCCGGCGTTCCCCTGATGCTTCTGAAGGCCAAGAACCCGACGCTTTACGCAAAGGACGGCTTCTTCATTGTGGCGCTTTCCTGGATTGTGCTGTCCCTGTTCGGCGCCGTGCCGTTTTATCTGAGCGGCGCCATTCCGCGCTTTGTGGACGCGTTTTTTGAGACGGTATCCGGCTTCACGACGACCGGCGCCAGCATTTTGACCGAGATTGAAAGTCTGCCGAGGTCCATCCTGTACTGGCGGAGCTTTACGCACTGGCTCGGCGGGATGGGTGTGCTGGTTTTTCTTCTCGCAATTATTCCGCGTTCGGCGGGAAGCGGAGTTTCCCTGCACATCCTGCGTGCGGAAAGCCCCGGTCCGGTGGTCGGCAAGCTGGTTCCGAAGATGCGCAGCACCGCGCGGATTTTATATGCGATTTACATTGTTCTGACGATGCTGCAGGTCCTTCTTCTGATGGTCGGGAAAATGCCGCTGTTCGACGCGCTGACGGTGGCCTTCGGAACGGCCGGCACGGGCGGCTTTGCCATTACGAACAACAGCATCGCGGCGTATGACAGCTTTTATCTGCAGGGTGTTATCACGGTATTCATGATTCTGTTCGCGGTGAACTTCAATATTTATTATCTTCTTCTGACGAAGGAATTCCGTGCGGCATACCGCGATACGGAACTGCGCGTCTACCTGGGAATTGTGGCGTTCTCGATTCTCTCCATCGCGGTGAACATTTATCAGACCGGGCAGGAGCTTTGCGGGACCTTTTTCCGCGCGCTGCACCACAGTGCGTTTCAGGTGGCCTCGATCATCTCCACCACGGGATTTGCGACGACGGACTTCAACCTCTGGCCGGCGTTTTCGAAGGTGATTCTTCTGATGCTGATGTTTATCGGTGCGTCGGCGGGGTCGACGGGCGGCGGTCTGAAGGTTTCGCGTGTCATCATCCTGTTCAAGTCCATCATGACGGAAATCAAGAAGCTCATTCACCCGAGCAGCGTGAAGCTTGTGCGGATGAACGGCAAGGTGGTGAGTCCGGATGTGGTTCACAGTGTAAACAGCTATTTTGCGGCCTACGCCGCCATTCTCGCTCTTTCCTCCATCCTTCTTTCCTTCGATAATTTCAGCCTTGAAACGACCTTTACCGCGGTCGTGGCCTGTTTCAATAACATCGGGCCGGGCTTTGACATGGTCGGTGCGGTCGGCAACTACAGCGCTTTCACCGCCTTTGGCAAACTCGTTCTCTGCGCGGACATGCTCCTTGGCCGACTTGAAATTTTCCCGATCCTCCTTCTGTTCAGCCCGTCGCTTTGGAGACGGACGAAGTGAGTTCTGGAAGGGCTTCGCGGATGCGGAGGTTTTCAAAAAAAGTTTCGCCCCGCAAAGAACGTTTGGCAGAAAGCAGAACAAGGCTGGGTGTAAATCGTTTGATTTGCACCCAGCCTTGCTGTTATGGATGAACTTTTGGATAGGGGGAAGCGGATGGGATTTGCTGCGCGTCTGCGGCCGTTCCCCTGCCGCAGAACTATCGTTTGTCCTCGCCCGCATTTTGCTCCTCTGGGCGGCTTTTTTTTCTGCGTTGACGGACGCATTCGGTCAGGAGATATTCGATCTGACCGTTCAGCGAGCGGAAATCATCTTCCGCCCAGGCCGCCAGCTCCTCGTAGAGGGTTTTGGAAAGACGGAGAGGAACCTGTTTTTTCTGGTTGTCCTTGTCTGCCATGCAGTGTACCGCTATCAGTAGATCGAACCGGTGTTGACAATCGGCTGAGCGTCCTTGCTGCCGCAGAGGACGACGAGGAGATTCGATACCATCTGCGCTTTGCGTTCGTCATCGAGGGTACAGATGCCCTCGTCGCTGATTTTGTCCAGTGCCATCTGAACCATGCCGACCGCGCCGTCTACGATCATCTTGCGTGCGTCGATGATGGCGGATGCCTGTTGTCTCTGCAGCATGACCGCCGCGATTTCCGGTGCGTACGCGAGGTAGGTGATGCGGGCTTCGACGACTTCCAGACCGGCAAAGGAGACCTTTTCGTCAATTTTTTCCCGGATTCTGGAGGCAACGATTTCACTTGAGCCGCGCAGACTTCCTTCATCCGCAACGCCGTCGCCGGTCGTGTCAATGTTGGGCGCGACGTCGTATGGGTAAATGCGGACGATTTCGCGCAGAGCCGTGTCGCACTGAAGGGAAAGGTATTCCTTGTAGTTGTCTACGTTGAAAACCGCTTTGGCCGTGTCTACCACACGCCACATAACCGCGATGCCGATTTCGACCGGATTGCCGAGACAATCGTTGATTTTCTGACGGTTGTTGTTGAGCGTCATGACCTTCATGGAGATTTTGTTGTTCTGGAATTCCGCGGAGGAGCCGCCTACGTTGACGTGAATCGTGCTGGAAGGGCCGGATACGTCTCCGCTCTGGTTCAGTCTGGTTTTTGCCGCGGGATTGACGGAGACACAGAAGGGATTGACAAAGAAGAAGCCTTCGGATTTAAGCGTTCCGAGGTAACGGCCGAACAGCGTCAGAACAATCGCTTCATTCGGACGCAGAACCTTCAGCCCGAGCCACCAGATCCATCCCACACAGACATAAATCAGAAAAACGACAAACAACGCAACGGAAATTCCGAATCTGGGGCCTCCGAAGTAGCTGTACTTTTCCATCCCCATGGCCGAGAAGATCACGCCGAAAACGGCGGCGATGTAGCCAATTACGGAAAGAAACAAAACCTTCCATCCGTTAGCGGGATGCAGAACGATTTCCTGACAGGTTCCACTTTTTTCATTTTTGCTGCTCATTTTTGCTTTCCTTTCAAAAGTGATATTAAAATGATATCATAATCATATTATACATCACGGGAAGCCGTTTGTCAATAGCTTTTGTGGGGAAACCGAAAAAACATCCGACTCCGTCGGATGCAGCTTTTTTCCGCAGCACAAGCCCAGCCAAGGAACCCTGTCCGAAAAGGCTGGAGGTTCTCAGGGACCTTTCCGGAAAAGGTCCCCGAGTGAGGTCTGCCCCAGCGTCTCCCCTCAGATCAGCAGCGGTGCGGAAAACAGAGCTTCGCGGAAGGCGGCGTAGACTTTGATGTAGTCTTCGGGATCGGAGGGGTCGATGTTTTCGTCGGTGAGACAGCCGCATTCAAAGGCGGGCTTGTTCCGCTCATGGATGAACCAGTCGGTGAGACTTTGGCCGCTTTCGAGGGGCGGACGCGCCATGTCGCCAAGAACACAGCCGGTCATGCGGGAAAAAAGACGTGCGAGCGTGCGGGAACGAGGGGTGTAGCTGCCGGAGGTATAGAAACGGATGGCGCCGTTCATGACGTGGAGGGATAGAACCGTTGAAATCTCATCGAAAATGCGAAGGTAATTGCAGAGCGCCGACGTTTCCGGCTCGCTTTCGGGAGAAAGACCGGCCGTGCCGGCGGGTCCTTCTTCCGTCCCTTCTATCCCGTCTGCCGTTTCCGCTGCCCCTGCATCTTCCGTGAAGTTGCGCCAGAGGTCCACGCCGCGCGCGTTTCCGCGCCAGTCACGGAAATCTTCACTCCCGTTCTGCTTCAGCAGCCGGTCCCGGACGACTTCGTCCACGGCTCCGTATCGCCGGATCTCATAACCGTCCGGATTCAGCATGGGAACCACGTGAATGGTCCGGTTTTCAAACAAATACGGCAGGTTTACATTGTACATCCGCTTCCCGCTTTCGAGAAAATCTGCGTATTCGCAGACAAACCGCAGAAGCACGGCCGAAGTGAGCATATCCGTCCCGTGGATGCCTCCCATATAGAGGACGCTTCGGTTGTGCTTGCTCTGCCCGATGGTTACAACCGGTATGGGACGGTCCAAAACGGTTGTTCCTAAAAATCCAAGTTCCAGATTCTGGTAGGACGCCGCCATCTCGCTGAGATTCTCGATCAGTGTGCGATAATCGTATGCCCGGTGATACTTTCGATTGGTTATGGCCTGCATCGTTTTTTCTGCCATTTTTCTTCCCCTGTTCTTCAAAAATTTGCCTGTCTCAGGTATGCTGCATTCTATGCCGGGAAGGAGATGGATATTCCGCTGGTTTTTCTTTTTCGAAAAGACGGCGGCCATTGTTTACAAAACCATGTGGAATTTCCACACATGCCGTGGTATGATAAATAAGAAAATCAAAAAATGCAACAGGAGGTTTCTGACTCTTGGAGAACGTGCAACCCAAAAACGAACCAAAACTCCCTGGCTTCTGGCCAACCGTGCTTGCCATGCTCCTGCTCGTCCTCCTCGGACGGGGCGTTTCCTATTTCAATACTGCGGCGGCGACCGATATCGCGTACGCCGCATGGGTCTCTCCCGCACTGTCGTACCTCGCAGAGCTTCTGGTCTGTGCGCGGATGTCCCTGGCGATTGCCGGAATTACCTGTGCCGTCTATCGGCCGGAAAAAAGGGGTTCCGGAGCCTTTCTCGCCGCTGCTGCTGTCCTTTCCTTCGCGGATTATGCCGCGCGGTTTCTCATTGACCTGGTGACCGACGCCATCGTGGGCGCGGAGGTCCTCGCGGTAACTTGGCTGCTGCTGCAGTTTCTTTATGAAATGCTGTTTTTGCTTCTGTCCTATGTCATCGCCGGCGTGTGCAAAAAGAAACACGGCGCCGCTGAAGGCAAACGTCAGGCACAAAAATATTCCGCCGGCCGCTCCTGCGCCTGGTCGCTCCTTCTTGTCATGCTCTCGCACCTTGTTCTTGAGCTTTGGTACTTCATTGATTTTATCACTACTTATACCGATATTACCTCTACAGAAATCGCATCCATCATCGGTTCCTTCCTGAAAATCATCGTTATCTACGGCGGCGCGGCGCTCCTGCTTGGCGAATGGTATGTGGATCGTGCGGAACGGCTGCAGTAAATGCCGCAGCCGCAATTCCGTGTTTCCGGTTTTTTATGTGAAATTCACGTGAAAAGTGTCGGTTTTCTATTGAAAAAAGGGCGGAAATATGGTATGATAGTACGAATACATAAGAAATAAAGGATATTGAATTTCATGAAGAAAATCATTTCTCTTATTCTCTGTGTGCTGTTTGTCGCGGGTGCGGCATCGGCGTGCGGGGAAAAGAAGGACGAATACGGCGACCTCCTGAACTATAAGTACAATTATGACTTGTCGGAATACATCGATCTGGCCGACTATAAGGGCATCGAAGCGGAGGGATACCGGTATGAGGTGACGGATGAGCTGGTCGAACAGCAGATTCTGGCAACCCGTTCCTATTATGCCCGTCTGACCGATGTCACCGACCGCGGCGCACAGATGGGCGACACGGTATACATTGATTACGTCGGAAGCATCGACGGCGAGGAGTTCGAGGGCGGTACGGAGTACGACTGTGAGCTTGTTCTCGGCACCGGCACGTTCTTTGATGACTTTGAGGAAGCCATCGTGGGTGCGTACCCGGAAACCGAGCTTTCCGTTGACCTGACCTTCCCGGATCCTTATCCCGCTTCGCCCGATTTCTCGGGGGTGGATGTGCATTTTGACATCCATGTCCATTCCGTCTGCGAACAGGAACTGCCCGATTACAACGAAGACTTTGTGCGCGGCTATCTTGGTTACGAATCCATGGAGGATTTTGAAAAAAGCCTGCGTGAGCTGATTGCCGACCGCTATCAGTCCATGTATTATCAGTACGTCATCGCACAGGTGTGGGATGTGGTGTATGAGGGAACCACTGTGAAAAAGTATCCGGAAAAGGAAACGCAGGCCATGTACGACGATATCGTGACCTCGGAGCAGCTCTACGCTCAGGCGCAGGGCATCAACTTCCCAGACTACGTCAGCGTCAATTATCAGATGACCGAGGATGAGTTCTATGCTTATGTCCAGACGCAGGTGGAGGAGCGCATCAAAGAGGAAATGATCTGCTACGCCATCGCCCGCGCGGAAAACATCACCCTCACCGAAGAGGAATACAAAACCCGCGCCACCGAGTACGCCCTCGATTACTATGCTCTCGATTCTCTGGCAGCCTTTGAAACCCTCTACAGCCAGGGCACCATTCGCCAGATTCTCATGATGGATAAAGCCAAGGAAAAAATCGTCGACTACGCAAACGTGACGTATAAGAACTGATCAAGCGGAAACAAAAACAGAGTGCAGACCAGACGGTCCGCACCCTGTTTTATGTAGGTAGATATAACACAAGATTACGAGCCAAAAGCTCTGCCCCCACCTTTGACATTCATCCCCATGATTGAAAGTTTTTGGGGGCAGGGGGCGCGGGGGAGGGGACTTTTTTCAAAAAGTCCCCTCCCCCCGCAAAACCTCATTTTTATTTA
>JBJFGC010000367.1:0-2284 GCA_051892315.1 Eubacteriales bacterium | reverse complement strand
CCATTTTTTTGAAAAATTTTTGTTGATAACGATATCACATTCCATTATCAATATATGTATGATATCATAAAAACGCCAATATGTCAAGTCAAAAGCGAGGTAAAATCACGGAAATTGTTCTTAAAAAATTTTTTCTCTGAAAATTTGCCGGGTCCCCGCGCAGTACCTGAAGCAGCGGGCTCTGGGAATTCCTTCAATCCCAAAGAAAAGAGAAAAAGCCGGAGATTTTTCCCCGGCTTTTCCGACGTTAAAAATTATTTTGCTTATTTTGCGAGCTTGTAGGAGGTACCGTCAAGTGTGACAGTTACGGAATCGCCGCTGTAGGAGAGCTCACAGGAAGCAACGCCTGCGATTATTTCATACAGTTCCATTTCCCAGAAGGAGTGACCGTAGGTCGTGCCGCGGGCTACGCCGGTGTAACGGATGTACTGTGCATCTACAACATCGTTGAAGCGGACTTCAACACCAACCGGAGCGTCAGCGGTGCAGGAGGTGGAGTTGTCGGTTACGCGGGCAACTTCCGTCCAGTTTTCACCGTCCGTGGATGCTTCAAAGTAGAATTCGGTGGAATAAGCAGCTTCGAAGTAAATGATTGCCGCACCGACCTTCTTGACTTCGCCGAAGTCAACCATGAACCATTCGGGATCGTTGTAAGCGGAAGCGAAACGGGTAGCGTAGTCGCCGTCGATCGCGAGTTCAGGAATGTAGGAGTCGTTTTCCGTCGAGTTGGAGGTTGCAGTTGCACCAATGCTCAGGTTTTCAGAGGAGCCTGCGCTTTCGTCCGGAATGGTCAGGGAAGACGCGGATTCAAGCGTGTAAGTACCGGTGTAATTGATGCCGCCGTCTACGGTGATGGTTGCCTTGTCGCCGTCAAAGGACAGGCTCATACCGTCGCCGGACCAGGAGTTGGTCAGGAGGTTGTACGGACCGCGGGCAGCGTCTGCGCTGTCTGCCTTGGAGAGAGAGTAGGATGCGTCGCCGACGGACAGCTTGCAGAAGGATGCGACAACCTGCCAGCCGATTTCGGTGCCATCGATGGTCATCTTGCCGTCTTCTACCGTGTAAGCGCCGGAGATGGACTTATCTTCGCCGTCTACAAGAAGGTTGAGGGTTGCGGTGTCACCGTTAAAGGTGAGGGCACCGACGACGGTGGAGTTCGCAACACCCCATGCCTGGTCGGTCAGCTTGGAAGCATCGAACGCCGGAGCTTCGGGTTCCGTTTCTTCCTGTGCGTCCTCGCCTGCATTTTCTTCGCCGCCTGCAGGAGCGGTCGTTTCAGGAGTACTGGGTGTAGTGGGAGTGGGTTCTTTGCCGCCGCCGCAGGAAACAAATGCGGAGGAGCAGAGAAGAACGCAGAGAATGAGAGCTGCAATTTTCTTCATTTTTACAATTCCTTTCTGAATTGATGGAAATAAACGGATCCCCTGACGCCGGCTTGGGGAAGGAAAGCCCGTTTTTGCTGCGGTCTTTCCCGTTGTTTATTCATTAAAACTGGCATCACAGTGACTTCCGTTTTGTACATTATAACACAAATCAAAGCAAATTTCCATAGAAAGCCCAATCTTTTTTGGATTTCGTTAGGTTGTACAAAATAAAAAATCATATTCTGTCGATTCCGTAACAAAGAGAGGGCGGTATGTACGTTTTTTTGAAATAATTTTATTAAAAATTTACAAAACCGAATTTTATTGAAAATCAACAAAACTGTTCGATTCTTTCAGCGAATCTCCAGAGAAGCGTCGTCGGTTCCCTTCTCCAGCGCACGGATTTCAACGTAATACGAATAGGAATCGTTGACGTCGATTTTTACGCGTTCACCGACCCGGCGTCCGAGGAGAGCTTTGCCGAGAGGGGACTCCTTGCTGATGCGGTCGCGGAGAACGTCGTTGCGGAGGGTGGTGACGAGGGTGATGGTGCGCTCCTCTTCGTCGTCCTCGTACCAGATGGTGACGTGGTCGAACAGGCCGACGGTGTTTTCGTCGGACTTTTCCACCTCGATGACGACGGCTGTCTCAATCATGGCCTTGAGGTAGCGGATGCGGCTGTAGTTGCGGTTCAGCTCGCGTTTCGCGCTGCGGTATTCGTCGTTTTCGGAGAGGTCGCCGAGCGCGCGGGTACGGGCCACCTCCTCCTTGAACTTCGGCGTCAGAACGGACTGGCGGTACTCGATTTCTTCCTTCATTTTCTGTATGTCCACAGCGGTAAGTTCGTCTTTCATAAGGGACTCCTTTGACAGTTCATCTTTATTATAACGTGAGTTCGCCGGGGAGGGCTTTCCCGAAAA
>JBJFGC010000366.1:0-8979 GCA_051892315.1 Eubacteriales bacterium | reverse complement strand
CCCACGACCTATCGGGTATGAACCGATTGCTCTAGCCAGCTGAGCTATTCCGCCATTTTGTGAACAGTATAAGAACAACTTTTTAAACATTTGTGTTCTTTCCCTGCGACGAAATTATTATATCATACCCGTTTCCTTTTGTCAATACCTTTTCTGAACTTTTTTGAACTTTTTTTTAGAAATTTCCTGCCGGTGCGACAGCGTACCTTTCAGGCAGCGAACAGGCCGGAAAGAATCTCAAGAATCCGGAATTTGACCTTCCATTTTCCCTCTCCCGTGATGACGCGGTACTCCTCGGGCGTAAATCCGGCGGCAAGATAGGCGTCTTCACTGGCGCCGGACGCCGCAAAACGAAGACAAACCGTCGGGAACAGAACGCACCACCAGTTCTTCCCCGCCCCGCTGCCCAGCGTGACCTTCAGGGACGAATAGACGCCCGCAGGCAGGCACGCCGCACCGTAGTCCCGACGAGGGTATTTTTCCGGCGCGAGGGTCACAGTCACACAGCAATCGGAACCATTGGCACGGACGCAGGCAAGAGCGGCGTCCCGGATTTCGTCCTGCATCGCCATGACAACCGCATAGGCTTCGTCAAACGAAGTACAGGCAGCCACTGCATCGGAAACGCAGGTGAGAACCGCATCACGCACCTGAAGCTTGAGGGCCTGATCCTCCTCGCTGTCGGACTCGGCGATAACATGAAGACGAAGGACGTCGGTATAGATATGATGTTCGCCGGAAACGGGCATTACGGCGAGAAAGCACGCGGCAGCAAGGACGGACGCACTCATACGAAGAAAGAAACTCATCGAAAAAACTCCTGTCAAAACATCAAGTAAATCAACGTGAGTTCGATGAGATTCGCGGGGGAAACTTTTGTGAAAAAAGCTTTCCCACGCCCCCCCTTCAAAAAACTTTAATTTGAAAGTTTTTGAGGTGGGTGTAGTTACGCAGAGCGTAACTACGGGGAGGGGCTTTTTCGGGAAAGCCCTCCCCGGCAAACTCACGTGAAATCAAGCGGATAGTACAGGATTCCCCGACAGGAGACGATTTATTCGATTTTACGAAAATTTAAAACGAACCGTCAAACCAATTTTCGCCCTTCAGGAAACGGATGTAGCGAATCCAGTCATAGCGGGAGAGAAAATGCGTTCCCGGGCGGAGGTGATAGCCAATGCTGCCTTCGGTAAATTCTTCATCCTCGACCGGCAGACGGTTCGGGGCTAGAAAACCTTTCTGACCAAGAAGCTCCCAGGCGGGAGACGCAGCATGGCAGGCGAGAAATTCGGAATACGGGTCTGCCCACGCGTCCTCCATCGCCGACGCGACGTACACCTTCCGCGGTGCAACGGCGGCGAGAAGGAAGTGCTGATCAAAGGGAGTCTGCTCGGAAGCTTCGATGGAGGCAGAGATTTCCTGCATGGTTTCACAGAACCAATACGGGAACACCTTGGCGATGCGGGGGAACGTTTCGCCGACTTTTCCGCGGGTGAGGGCAGCGCCGGAGCAGCCGGAATCGTTGGAAAAGACATGGGTGAAACGTTCATCGTTCGCGCCGGCCCAGAGCGCCGTTTTCCCGAGACGTGAATGTCCCATCACGCCGACGCGCTCCTTATCTACAGTATCAAGAGTAAGAAGATAATCAAGGACCCGGGAGGCAGCGAAGGCCCACATCCCGATTTTGCCAAAGGCAACACCGTCCCGTCGGCCGTCTTTGATGTAATGCGGCGCCATACCGCCCTCGTAATGATCTTCGCAGTCGGGAGCAACGTCGTTCATGACAAATTCCGCGACGATAACGCCGTTATCGACAATTTCCTCCATCGGATAGTACATCGGGAAACCAAAAGAAATGAAGACAAACGCCGGTGCGGGGGCCTCCGCGGAAGCGGTTTTCGGGACAGTAAGGCTGACAGGAAACGAAAACGATTCTCCGTCCGGTGTCGGGAAGGTAATCTTCACAACCTCAGTCACTGCCTTTCCGGCGGCAGCGTCGGTCCGGCTTTCAACCTTTGCCGTTGTCTTTCCCTGATAAACGGGCATCCTCCCATACTGATACTCCGCAAGCAGTGCGAGAATTTCCTCCCGACGTTCGCGCCACGTCTCGCGCGCGACGTCACGCCCGTCCTGCATCTTCATGAGTTCCGGCAGCTTACGCTGCTCCAACAATTCTCTTACCATAAAGCTCCTCCCTTTCTGTTGAAGCGGTTGTTGTTTTTATATTCTACCACATTTGCTTGGGATTGGCAATGTTTTTTCAGGAATTTATGCAGATTTCGGTTTGCCGATGCAGAACCTTGGGAAACGTCCATTCCCAGCCTCCAAAAGAAACCTCATCCACTCACCTGAGAAATCCCACGAATGGCACAGATTGCCCAGCCGTGTGCATCCTGATGAAGGACACTGCCGCAGTACGCACAGCGCGCACTGGCATTGATGTCGACAGGAGCGCCGCAGTTCGGGCAGACAATCGTTTCGGACGCCCCCGCCTGAGAAGACGCAGAACCGGTGGTACGGGTAAGCTCCCATTCGTAGGTCATGAATTTTTCGATAGAATCGCTGCCGGAGATCACTCGGCCGTCTGCGTCATTGACCGTGTAGTCCACAATGCGGGTCTGAAGCTCTGCAATCATATGATCTTCCCCGCCCTGCTGACGAAAACCGCGCAGCGTGACACCCAGAACCGAAATCCGGTCGACATGATTGGTGTGGCCGTCCTTCTTCAACTGCTGAACCTGACGCTCCATCTGCGTGTAGAGCGCATCCGTAAAGTAGGGACGAAGGGGTTCCAGATCACGTGCCGTCCATTGATTCTGCATCTGTACGTACAGGTTGGACAGCTTTTCCCGGAATTCCGCCTCATCAAACGAGGCGTCAAGCGAGACATATTCGCTGATCGGACGGAGAAGCGCATCGTCCGTTCGTGCGGCTCCCGCATGGACCGGACCGCGGTATGTACCGGTGTTTTGCCCACGATGACCTCCTCCTTTCGAAATCCGCGTGGAAATAACAGCGTATCCGAGAAGGATCACCGCCACAACAATCACCATCGTCGGATTGTCGTCGGAATCCCCATAGTATCCCGTCCCTGTATCGTAGTCATAATCGTAATCGTAGTCGTAGTCGTAGCCGTAATCCGAGCTTCCGCCGTAGTCGGAATCCCCGCTGAAGCCGCCGAAATCCGCACGCACCGCAAGCATCAGCGCAATCCCAAGCAGCACAGCCAGAGCCAGAGAAAACCATCGTTTTCGCATTTCAAATACCCCGTGTCATTTTTTGTGAATCTATATATAAAATAGCATAATTTTTACGTTTTGTCAAGGCTGCTTTTCTATCGTATCTTTCTCCTCCAGATCGCACGTTTCCCACTCCCGAATCTTTTCCGCCAGCTTCCGGCTTACAGCTTTATGCCCTTCCCGCGTCGGATGCAGCGGCTCCGGCGAAATCCATCCGGTCGTGTCCACACAAAGAACCCCATCGCCGCGCTCTTTGTTGAATTGCCGTACAATTTCCGCGATTTCCTTCGCCCATGCGCCGCAGAACGGCGTCAGCGCGAGAATTCGAGAATCGGAGCTGCGTTCGCGGACAAGTTCCAGCAGACGGAAGTACTGCCGGAAGAATACCGCAGGAGCGGCGCGGCGGTCGTTGGTACCATGGTTGATGACAATATAGTCGGCGTGAACGCTTTCCATCGGACGTCCGTCGCTGTAGTAGGGGTAGGATTCACAGACCTTCGGAATGTCGCCGGCACCGCCCTGCGTGGTTCCGAGACAGCCATAGCCCATGAGCACCGGACGCATGTCAAGTTCCTTCGCCGTCAACCAGGCGTACCCGGCCGTAGCATCGTCCCAGAAAACCATGTCAAGGTTGGAGCCATAGTGAACGTAACGCGGCTCGACATCGATGGAAATGCCTTCGGTGATGGAATCCCCGAGGAATTCGATGCTTTTGCGGTTGTCGGGCGGAAGCGGAAGAAATGCGTCGGCTTCGAGACTGCGGATGGCCGTCTTCGCTTCCAGCGGCGCAATCCACCGGCGCTGCGTTTCGACGGAGCCTTTGAGAATGATCTGAACACAATGTTCCCCGTCTGCGGCGGAAACGCGGATGAACCGGTCCAGCGGAACCTCCACGCAGGCACCCCTGTCCACGGAAAGGTAAATACGCGGGAACGGAACGCGGCAGCCGTCAACGCCAAATTCGAGAACAGCAGTTTCGCCGGAAAAGGCAAACTCGGCATAGCTTCCGTTGGCCGTGGACACAGCCTCGGCTTCGCTCACGTCCCATCGGCCGGTATAGCGAATAAGGGAATCGTTCGGTTTGAGAATCATGGAAAACCTCCGGTTCATTTTTGTTTTACTATAGCACGTATGGAGAAAAATTGCAAGAGGCTTCCGCACTTTCGTCCACTCAACGGAAGTGAGAACGATTTTCATAAAATGAGCGGTTTACTTTTTCCGCTCCTTCCGTTATAATAAAATCACACGGTGCATCGTACAAACTCAGCAAATTTTACAGGAGAACATGATGAAACTGAAATTAACGGAAAATCTGCGGAAACTGCGTCTCGAAAAAGGACTGACGCAGGAACAGCTCGCTGAAAAAATGGGCGTCTCCTATCAGGCGGTCAGCCGCTGGGAGACGGGCGTGACTTATCCGGACATTGAACTGCTCCCCTCGCTTGCGGAGCTGTTTGAAGTGTCGCTGGAAAAGCTCATGGGCGTCACCCGCCAGGAGCGCGCAGAAGCGAGTACGGAATACTACAAAAAATTAAACGCTACCTCCGACCATGCGGAACGGCTGAAGCTGCTTCATGAAATCCACCGCGAATTTCCGAACGACATGACGATTGTCTGGAATCTCTGCGGAGAAACGGACGACCTGGACGAACAGCGGAAGTTTACGGAAGTGCTGCTTGAACACGCAGAGGAGGACGAAAGCATTCGGGTGTACGCCGATCGCGCCGTCGAATGGCTCATCAATACGGAGGACGAGGAGAAGCTCCCGCCGTTTCTGGAAAAACACACGGCGCCCCTGCAGCTTTCCAGGGAACTCCGGTTGGAAGAACGGCATCAATTCCGGAAGGAATGGGACAAATACGAGCTTCTGAAACAAGACAACCTCCGGAAAGGAATTTTCGATATCGTTTTCGGCCGGCTGGTGCGGAAGTATCCGCCGACAGTTGACGTTCATAACAGTCTGTGGGGATCACGGACCAAGCTCGCCCTCATCGACCTCATGACCGGAACCACGGGAATGCGTCCGGTGTCCGGAGACGGAGTGCCGGACCTATGGTTCAAGGCACGGTTTGACGCCGGTGTCCGGTATTCCTGTCAGCTTGCCTCAACCGGAGAGCCGGAACACGCGCTCGCAGCCCTGGAAGACCTGACGGAACTGTATGAAAAATTCTGGTCGCTGCCGGACCAAACGGTCCTCACCTTCCGCTGTCCGGCGCTGGATCAAATGAAGGGGACTCTGCATCACGCAATGCTGCGCAGTCCCGCAGCCGGTCCGGATTACGCGGAAGGCATCACGTACAATGCACGGATCCTCGCGTACAACACGGATGAAAATGATCCGATGTGGTCGCACTGGATGCCGAATCCGCTGACGCTGAAGCACGGATGGGAATGGTTTGATCCGATCCGGAACGACGAGCGGTACCGCCGGTGCGTGGAACGCATGGAGGCCTTCATCATCAAGGGAATACGGTCTCCGGAAGAATAATGCTCCGGAAGAATAAAGTCAATCCCCCTGTGGGACAGAAGCTTCTGCCCTGCAGGGGGATTGGTTTATTCGCGGATTTGTCCGTCGGTGGTGATGATCACGACGCGCCACGGAAGGAAACGTCCGCTGCGCTTCAGGGCGTTTTTGGCCGCGTTTTCAATGCCGCCGCAGCACGGAACCTCCATCCGGACGATGGTCAGGCTGCGGATGTCGTTGTTCATGAGAATCTGCGTGAGCTTGTCGGTGTAGTCCACTTCATCCAGCTTCGGACAGCCAATGAGTGTGATGTGGTTCCGCATGAACTCCTCATGGAAGTTTCCATACGCGTAAGCCGTGCAGTCGGCCGCGATGAGGAGGTTGGCATTCTGGAAATACGGTGCACTGACCGGAACGAGCTTGATCTGCACCGGCCACTGCATGAGCTGACTGGCAGCAGGAGCAGCGGAACTGGCCGCGGGAGCAAAATCCCGGCGGAGAGCCTTCGCGTGGGTTCCGGGACAGCCGCACGGGAGCGGAGCGCCGGTCTTTTTCCGCTGCTCCTTCGCCTGACGCACTGCATCTTCATTGTACGCCGGAGCCTCGCGTTCCTCAAAGGTGATGGCGCCGGTCGGACAAGCCGGAAGACAGTCGCCGAGACCATCGCAGTAGTCCTCGCGGGTCAGCTTTGCCTTTCCGTTCACCATTTCGATGGCGTTTTCGTGACAGGCGGACGCGCACGCGCCGCAGCCATTGCATTTTTCTTCGTTGATTCGGATGATTTTGCGTTTCATATCCAGTTCCTTTCGTCTGTTACAAAATATTACGGATCTATTATAATTGAAAAGCAGCGGAATGTCTGTTGAAATTTCAACATTTTTTAAAAAGAAAGAAAAAAACAAAACAATCTGCACCCAACGTTATCTTCCCCATCCAGACAGAAAGCAGGGTATGGGCGTGGGGAGGGTATCTTCTGAAAAAAGTACTCTCCCCACGTGAAAACAATCTTTGATTTACAGCTCCACCCAGACGTTCTTTTCTGCGGATTCCATGATGGCGTCCAACATTTTCTGCATTTTGACGCCGTCGGCCAGCGTAGGAAGGTAGGGATCCCGGATACCGTGGAGCAGGTTGATAAAAGTCTGCTGTTGGTCTGCACCATATTCCGCCGGAACCTCAAGAACCTCCATTTTCGTTTCATCGGTGCCGGGACGGTGGAATTCCAGCTTCGTGTTGTCGTTCAAATCGAAGCGGAACGCACCCTTTTCCCCGTACACGTCCACCATGATGTGATTGGTGTTCCCATAGGCCGCGCGTGTGATGGAAAAGGTCGCCGACGCGCCTCCTTCAAAACGGGCGAGAAAATGGCACCAGTCGTCGGTGGTCACAGGCGCGATTTCTTCGCTTTCCAGACGCTTTCTCTGTGCGACAGCGATGCCCGTCTGTGCAAAGAGACCGGTCAGATTCCCTGCAAGAAAGGTCGTCAGATCCAGAATATGTACGCCGAGGTCGCCGGATACGCCGTAGCGCGCGATTTCCTTCTCAAACCGCCAGTCGAGACGGCGCCCGGGCATATAAGCGCTGGACTTCAGATACTGGGCATAAATGTTGATAACCCGTCCGATTTCCCCCTGATCGACAAGAGAACGGGCATACCGTACGGCCGGCATAAAACGATAGGAAAAGCATATCATCGCAGGAATCTTTTTCGCTTCCACAAGACGCTGCAGCTTGAGCGTCTCCTCATAGTTTATACCGAGTGGTTTCTCCACGCAGATGGGTTTTCCCGCTTCCGCCGCCTCCATGGCCATGGGAACATGAAGATTGTTCGGTGTGCAGATGTCCACCGCGTCCACGGACTCCAGCTGAATCAGCTTATGATAATCGGTGAACCGCCGTTCTTCCGGTACGCCGAACCGGTCGCCGGCTTTTTTGAGCCGTTCCTCATCAATGTCACAAAGTGCATGAATCACACCGCCCGTCGCCCGTTCGATCCGCGGCAGATGATTCCATGAAATTCCGCCGCAGCCGATCAGTCCAATTCGTTTGTCTTCCATTGTATAAGCTCCTTTTTCTTTGATGTGTATGTGAACCATAGAAACTTTTTCTTTTTTTGAAGTGTTTTCTGCATTATGTATATTATACACAATCCCCTCTCCGAAAGCAACACAGGATTTGACCAACCGTGGGAAAAATTCTACTTTTTTTTAAACAGTCTTGACAGAAAGATGCGTTTTTACTATAATGGGCCATAGAAAAAACAGCCGGAGAGAATCCGCAAAAAGAATTGAGGAATACAGGCATGATAGGTTATTTGTTTGTGGCGTTCGCGCTGTTCTGCGGTGCGGCCAAGGGATACTGCGGAAAGAAAACCAGCGGAACAATCACTTCTCTTCCGTCCACACTGCTGTTCAACGCGGTAAGAATGTGCCTCTGCATTCCGATCGGACTTTTGTTTGTCGGCCTGAATACGGGCACCCTCGGTTCTCTCGCGGTTTCGCCGGATGTTCTGCTGATTTCCGCCCTGTCCGGCCTTTCGACCGCACTGTTTGTTGTAACATGGATTCTGTGCATCCGCAGCGGTGCGTACATGATGGTGGACGTCTTTCTGACGCTGGGCGTGATTGTTCCGGTGGGGGCCTGCGCCGTATTTTTCCGCGAAACCATCCGCTGGAATCAGCTTCTCGGAATTCTGCTCCTTGCCGCAGCGGCTTATATCATGTGTACCTACAGCAATTCGATCAAGGAAAAGCTCTCTCCCCGCACCCTGCTTCTGCTGATCCTCAGCGGTACAGCAAACGGCATAACCGCTTTTGCGCAGAAGTGGTTCCGCTACCGTGCTGCGGAAACGGATGTGTCGGTGTTCAATCTCTACACCTACCTGTTTTCCTCTGTTGTTCTGATTCTTTGCTTTCTGTTTGCGGCGCGCCATGAGGAAAACGCGGCAAAGGAGGTACTGGAAAATCGCAAAAAACTGGGAATATACGTCGTCATCATGTCGCTGTGCCTGTTTCTGCACTCCTTTTTCTCGACGATGGCAGCGGGCAGTCTGAGCGCGTCGCAGCTGTATCCCCTGATGCAGGGCGGCAGTCTGATCCTTTCGATGGTGATGTCAGCGGTCTTCTTCAAGGAAAAAATTACGCCGCGCTGCCTGACCGGCATCGCTCTTACGTTTCTGGCTCTGCTTCTGATCAATATGCTGTAACCCCCGGGTTCACGCATCTCCGACCCATTTGTGTCTCCGACCCATTTGCGTCTCCGACCCATTTTTGGAACGTC
>JBJFGC010000365.1:0-2289 GCA_051892315.1 Eubacteriales bacterium | reverse complement strand
TTTGAAAAAAAGTACCCTCCCCCGCGCCCTCGCTCTCAAAAAATTTCAGCAAATTGTCGGAAAGGTGCGAACGATGAGTAAAAAAAGAATGGTTGAAACCGTAATTCACGGAATTTTTCTGGTTCTGGGGCTGATTACGGTCGGTTGTGTTCTTCTGATTACGGTCTATCTGATTCTTGCGGGACTTCCTGCCATCCGTGAGATCGGGCTGTTTGACTTTCTGTTCGGCAGGACCTGGGCTTCCACGGCGGCGGAGCCCTCGTTTGGCATTCTGCCGTTTATTCTTACAAGTGTCTACGGAACCGCCGGCGCGATTGTTCTTGGGGTTCCGATTGGTTTTCTGACGGCGGTGTACCTTGCCAAAATCGCTCCGCCGAAGGTACGGACCATGATGGAAAACGCGGTCAGTCTGCTGGCCGGCATTCCATCGGTGGTATACGGTCTGGTCGGCATGCTGGTGCTGGTTCCCGGCATCCGCAGACTCTTTCATGTTCCGGATGGTGCGAGTCTGCTTGCCGCCATCATCGTGCTGGCTATTATGATTCTGCCGTCCATCATCAAGGTATCCATTACCGCACTGGAAGCCGTTCCGAAGGAATACGAGGACGCTTCGCTGGCCCTCGGTGCGACCCCGGTGGAAACGTACTTCCGGGTTTCCGTTCCGGCGGCGAAAAGCGGCATTGCGGCGGCGGTGGTTCTCGGCGTCGGCCGTGCCATCGGAGAGGCCATGGCGGTCATGATGGTGTCCGGCAACGTTCCGAACCTGCCGTCCCTGTTCCAGAGCGTCCGTTTTCTGACAACGGCAGTGGCGAGCGAAATGTCCTATTCCAGCGGACTTCAGCAGCAGGCGCTGTTTTCCATTGCGCTGGTACTGTTCCTGTTCATTATGCTGATTAACGCCACGCTGAATTTCTTCTTAAAACGCAGCAGGGAGGACTGATCATGCAAAGCAACAAAGTTTCCGGAAAGCGAAAGGCCTATATCGTCTGTATGCGCGTTCTGATGGGGCTGTCGGTGGGGATTACAGCGGCGCTGGTGCTGTTTCTGCTCGTCTACGTCCTGGTAAAGGGACTGCCGAACATCACGTGGGAGCTTCTGTCCACCAAGCCGAGTTATCTGACCGAGCGCATCGGGATTCTGCCGGACATTCTGAACACCGTTTACATCGTCCTTGCCACGCTGCTCGTCGTTCTTCCGCTCGGCGTCGGCGCGGCGATTTACCTCACGGAATATGCGGAAAACAAAAAAGTGGTCGCTGTGATTGAATACGCGGCGGAAACGCTGTCCGGGATTCCGTCGATTATTTACGGCTTAGTCGGAATGCTGTTTTTCTGCCAGTTTCTCGGGATGCAGACGTCGCTGCTGGCCGGTGCGCTGACGCTGGTGATCATGAACCTGCCGACCATCATGCGGACGACGCAGGAAAGTCTGAAAACCGTTCCGCAGAGCTACCGCGAAGGAGCCTTCGGGCTGGGCGCCGGAAAATGGCGGGTGATCCGGACGGTGGTTCTCCCCGGCTGCGTGGACGGCGTGATTACCGGCTGTATCCTCTCGGTCGGACGCATTCTCGGCGAGTCGGCGGCGCTTTTGTTCACAGCCGGCTTTGCCCATGCGTTAAACGGCTTCTTCGAGGGCCTTGGCAGCGCGGGTGCGACACTGACGGTTGCGCTCTACGTTTACGCGAAGGAGCAGGGAGAATTTGAGGCGGCGTTTGCCATTGCCGCGATTCTGATGCTTCTGACGCTTCTCATCAATCTGCTTGCCGTCCTGGTCGGAAAATATTTCAAAAAAAGGAGAAATCTATGAGCGATATCCTCACGGTAAAGGACTTATGCCTGTGGTACGGCGCTGCGCAGGCACTGAAAAACATTACAGTAGACGTTCCGGAAAAGAGCATCACCGCCCTCATCGGGCCATCCGGATGCGGAAAATCGACGTTTTTAAAGACGCTCAACCGGATGAACGATCTGATTCCGAAGGTCAAAATCACCGGAAGCGTGCGGTATCGCGGGACGGACATTTTCGACCCGTCGGTGGATGTGAACGAACTGCGGCGTGAAATCGGGATGGTCTTCCAGAAGCCGAACCCGTTCCCGATGAGCATATACGACAACATTGCCTACGGACCGCGTACGCACGGCGTCCGGGGGAAGGCGAAGCTGGACGACATCGTGGAGCGATCCCTGCGGGGCGCTGCCATCTGGGACGAAGTGAAGGACCGGCTGAAAAAGAACGCGCTGGGCCTTTCCGGCGGCCAGCAGCAGCGGCTGTGCATCGCACGGGCACTTG
>JBJFGC010000364.1:0-8986 GCA_051892315.1 Eubacteriales bacterium | reverse complement strand
GTGATGGGAATCGAACCCACATAACCAGCTTGGAAGGCTGGAATTCTACCACTGAACTACACCCGCAGGACACGTCCCATTGAACGCTCAATTATCATACCATATTCCCACGGTTTTGTCAAGTCTTTTTTCAAATTTTCGAGAATTTTTTTATCGAGGATTCCGCGGGGAAGGCGTTTTTCAGAAAATGTCTTCCCCGGAAGCCTCTCCCTTCTGCGCTCAGCCGCCGTTTTCCAGATAAGCCCGGATCACTTTTTCCAGGGACTTCGTGACCACCTTCACCTGTTTGGAAACGGTAGATGCCATATTTCCGTTCTGTTGGACGATGCCGCGCATGACCGTACCGATGCTGCCGATGCTGTAGTTGTAGGCATACGCGAAATCCGTCATGGAGGTATCATGAATCAGATCGATCATGGCCGCCGAAAGCTCGTCGCGGGTATACTTGCTTTTCAGCGCGACATCATAATAGGCCGGGATGACGGTGCGGTAATTCTCCGCGCACATCGCCTCAAGGACCGCGCTGATTTCATCCGGATGGAGGCAGGTCACCGGAACACAGAAAATGGAGGACGTATCCTGCACAAGGGAAATGTAATTTTCCTGATTTTCATCGTATTTCGGATAAGGAAGAATGCCGTAGCTGCTCTCCATATCCCGCAGGGATTCGCAGGTTTTCATCCAGAGCGGCATGAACAAAAGCTGATCCGAAGCAAACATATTGGACACCGCAGTCCCGTTGAAGGCGTCGCCGTCCCCGTACTGTGTGGTCATGCCATCGTTGTTCCAGTACAGCTGATTGAGCTTGTCCATGATGTCGTAGTTGTGCTGCTCCTGCACCACCAGAACGGGAAGCCCTTCCTCGTCACGTCCCACAACGTTCAGCCCAAGGCCGTACGCAAAAAGCTCCGTATTCGCTACCGTCGTCGCGGCAATGCCAAAAATATCGCCGTTGTTTTTCTTTCCGTCACCGTTCAGGTCGCCCCACGCCGCATTGCTTTTGTCGTACAGCAGGTCAATGGTCCATTCGCCTTCCAGAACGGTCTGGTAAAGCTCGTTCGGGTCGCCGTAAAAGTCCTCGTAGATTCTCTGATTGAAGAACATTGCGGCCGTCACCTTCAGCGCGTTCAGATTGATATCGCCCATCAGGAAAAACCGCTTGTCGCTGCCAATCTGCAGCGTATCCATATACTCCTGATTCCACCACGGCATGTCATAGTCCAGGTACTTCGCGTCGCTGATATCCATAATCATATCCTGCAGACAGAGCGGCAGTGTGGAATACTGCGCCCAGGAAAGAATGGAGTAGTCATCCACATTGGAGAGGATGGAGTTTTTGACCTCATCGGGGAAGTTCTGCGCGGTCCCGTTGCCGGACGCGTGGTACTCATACACGATGTTCAGCCGCTCGCTCACGGAAAGATTGCGGTTGTAAATCGCGTCGTCGACAATTTCGCCGTTGAGCTCCTCCACATAAATTTCCACTTCATCAACGCCGCCGCGGTAAAGGATCGGTACCGACAGCCCCTCAAAATCCAGCGTATCGGGCAGATGGTCCGGAACGGACGCGCGCGCCTCCTCCGTTTCTTCGGTTTCCTCCGTCAGGGGAGAAGCGGTTTCCGTTTCCTCCGCCGCGGGAACCTTTTCCTCCGGCCCCGCACCCTCGCTGCATCCCGCCAAAAGCATCAGCACAATCAAAACAAAAGCTGTCATGCGTTTCATAGCAAATTCCTCCAAATTTTCGGTTATCGAACAGGTCGAATGAAATACAGAGGGAGAGCTGCGCGAAGCGTAACTCTCCCTCTCCACGTATTCACTCCATGCACAGTCTGACTCAATGCACAGTCACCAGTGTGTCAAACATATCGCGGTTATCGGCAAGCTTCTTTTCGTTGCCGACCGCGCAGAGGCAATCCTGAGCCAGAATTTTATCAAAGGCGTCGCCGACGGCGGCGAACTGCTCCGGCGTGATGTCGAGCATTTCCGCGCGTTCCCGCAGAACGTCCTCGTAGGTGCGTCCCGTGATGTACGCATCAAACGAACGGGATGCCCTGCCATAGCGGGAAATCGGACGTTCGTACGCTGAGAACGTACCGATGATGTACTTCGTCAGTTCCTTTTCGTCCGGATTCAGATTCCGGACATAGTCGCCGGTGCCTTCGTAGACCTTTTCCGTCTCCGCCAGCTTCGGGTCGCGGTAGGAGTAGAACTGCACGCTGCCCGTATCCGATGCGAAGCCGCAGCCGCAGCCATACGCCCCGCCCTTGACGCGGATGTTCTGATACAGATAATCGTAGTTCACCGCGGTCTTGACCACCTGCATCGCGCCGGTATAGGCAATTCCCGCTTCGTCAAGGCTGCCCGCACGGCAGAGGTACTGCACCTGCGACGGAATCATGATGCCTTCGTTCTTCTTTTCCGGTACAAAGACCGCCGGTTCTCCGAGGTCCTTCCGCGCCAGAGCCGCGCATCCCGCGATAAACGCGGACAGATTGGCTTCCACTGCCGCGCAGCCCGCGTCGTCTGCGGCAAGGCTCACAATCATGCGCTCCGGATTGAAAATCCAGTTCGTCACCTCGCGCAGCTTTTCGGTAAGCTCTGCGGCACGCTCGTCAAAATGCTCGTGCAAATCGCAGAGGAACTGATAGTAGTCAATCCCCGACAGCAGCTCGAGGTAGCAGTCCGTCTTGGAGAAATACGAACGCGCGCGCGCCGTACCCACCGCATGGCCGTTGTTCATGATGCCGCGCTGCTTGCCCGACTTCACTTCGCCGAGAATCTCGCGCAGACGTTTTGTGTCCTCAAACTTCGAGGATGCGACAATCTCCACCGCCGTCTTCAGCGCATAATCCACCTTATCGGCCAGAACCCGGATGTACACACCGTACATCGGACGGAATTCGTCCGCCTTGCCGAACATCCGGTACGTCGGCGCACCGAAGGACAGGCTGCCCGTGTTGAGCTTGATCTCCATCACGAGATCCGCATACGTGTGATCCGCCGTGTCAATCTTGCCGAGAACCGCGCCGAGCAGGCCGACATACGGGATGTATTCCTTCGGCAGACCGTCGATGTCGAACAGAACGTTCAGATACGTGATGCCGTTGGTTTCCACGTCATGGTATACCGTCTTCGCTCCCGCGACGGTGCGTTCCTCGTTGTAGTACGGCACCGTTTCGCGCGGGATGTCGCTTCTCTGGAGGGACGGGATGCAGTTCAGCTCCTCCTCGGTCGGCTCATGGGACTGGTATTCGCGCAGGAGACGGGTCTCCTGGACGATGTGGTCAATTTCCTCTTTCGTGAGGGATGCCTTGTATTCGGCAAGCTGCTTTTTCAGAGCCTCGTTGTTCTTTTCCACAAGCCCCGGCTCCGGCAGGGATTGAATCAGCACGCAGTGGTCGGATTCAAGGAGATACTTCCGGATCAGATTCTCATAGTAGCCCGTACCGATTCTCTTTTTCAGTTCCGCGCAGTCGTCGAGGTAGTGCATATAGGAAAACGCCGCGTCATCGTCGTACAGCCAGGACTGGAGCATCGTGGACGCATAGTCCAGACCGCGCGGGCTTCCGCCGTAATCGGCTTCCCGGAAGTAGAATTCGTCCCGGTTGATGCAGGCGAGCAGCGCCTTTTCGGAGATGCCCTCCTCGACCTGCTTTTTCAGCGTGTCAAGGACAATCTGATAGAAGCGGTCAAAGTCCTCCGCCTTGGCATTCTTTACGATGACGGAGAAGTCGTCCTCAATCATGTGGGTATCGTAGCCGCCGAAGACGTCCTGACCGATGCCCGCGTCAAGAAGCGCCTGCTTCACGGGCGCGCCCGGAGAATAGATCAGCACGTCGGCGAGGATGTTCCACGCGCGGCACTCGAGGGTATCGAGGTTGGAGCCGCAGAGAGCCGCAAACGCGAAATAAGCCTTCCCATCGGTTGCGTCGTCGGCGCCGACGGAATAATGCTCGGTGACGCGCTTCGGCTCGTTTGTGCCGAAATGCGTCTGACGGGAGATTTCGGAATGGGGGACAATCCGGTCGAACGCGGAGAGGTAGTTTTCGTCCATCCACGCGAGGCGTTCCTCCACGTCGCAGTCACCGTATACAAAGATGTAGGAATTGGACGGGTGATAGAAACGGCGGTGGAAGTCGAGGTAATAGTCGTAGGTCAATTCCGGAATGACCTTCGGGTCGCCGCCGGAGCTGACGCCGTAGGTGGTGTCCGGGAAGAGAGCGTGACCGAGGGCGTCCCAGATGGCGCTTTCCGGCGAGGAGGTCGCGCCCTTCATTTCGCTGTAGACGACACCGTTGATGGTCAGCTCGTCGTCGGGCGTTTCCATTTCGTAATGCCAGCCTTCCTGCATGAAGATCTGACGGTACTTATAGATGTTCGGATAGAACACCGCGTCCATGTAGACGTTCATGAGATTCTTGAAGTCCTTGTCGTTGCAGGAGGAGACGGGATAGAGGGTCTTGTCCGGATAGGTCATGGCGTTGAGGAAGGTATTGAGCGAACCCTTCGCCAGCTGCATGAACGGATCGCGGGAGGGATAATTCTTCGAACCGCAGAGGACCGTATGCTCGATGATGTGCGGCACGCCGGTGCTGTTTTCCGGCGGGGTACGGAAGGCGGCGCAGAACATTTTGTTCTCGTCGTCGTTGGAAATCACGCAGACGCGCGCGCCGGACTTCTTGTGGCAGAAGACCATGCCGGCAGACTGGATGTCGTCGAGGTATTCCTCGTACATCAGCTCATAGGCGGGATTGGGCGCAAGCTCACGGCTGCTTTTGACATTTTTCGACATAAACAAATCCTTTCGCTGTACACAAAAAAGGTTGGTGCCTACATTATATCACAAACCAACGCCAGAATCCACTGTTTTCGAGAAAAAGTTGCGGTCGGGCAACCGGCGGAAAAAACTTTTTGAACCTTGAAAACGTTCCTTTCGCAGGAAAGTAAAATAAAGTGTAAATTTTTGCAAAAGCATTGATTCTGCGGGGAATTTGTGGTATATTATTATGTGGAAAAAATTCTAAAAAACAAAAGAGGTTACCTATGACTTACAACAAGAAAACCGTAGAAGATATTGACGTCCGCGGTAAAAGAGTCCTCGTAAGATGCGACTTCAACGTCCCGCTGAAGGACGGCGTCATCACCGACGAAAACCGCATCACCGGCGCTCTTCCGACCATCCAGTACCTGATGGGCCAGGGCGCACGCGTCATTCTCTGCTCCCATATGGGTCGTCCGAAGGGCGAATTCAACATGAAGTATTCTCTCGCTCCCGTTGCCAAGAGACTTTCCGAACGCCTCGGCGTGGAAGTTCCGCTTGCCGCTGACGTCATCGGCGAAGATTCGAAGGCAAAGGCTGCCGCTCTGAAGGACGGCGACGTAATGCTTCTCGAAAACGTTCGTTTCCACAAGGAAGAAGAAAAGAACGATCCGGAGTTCTCCAAGGCGCTCGCTTCTCTCGCTGAAATCTATGTCAACGACGCATTCGGTACCGCACACCGTGCGCACAGCTCCACCGCCGGCGTTGCTGATTATCTCCCGGCTGTCTGCGGCTACCTCATCCAGAAGGAAATCTCCATCATGGGCAAGGCGCTGGACGATCCGAAGCGTCCGTTCGTTGCCATCCTCGGCGGCGCAAAGGTTTCCGACAAGATCGGCGTCATCAACAACCTCATTGAAAAGGTCGACACCCTCATCATCGGCGGCGGTATGGCGTATACCTTCTTCCGCGCGCTCGGCAATACGACCGGCACCTCCATCTGCGAAGAAGACAAGCTCGATCTGGCCACCGGCCTCCTTGCCAAGGCAAAGGAAAAGGGCGTCAACTTCCTTCTCCCCGTGGACAACGTCATCGGCCGCGAATACAAGGAAGACACCACCTTCATGAGAATCTACTCGGATTCCATTCCGGACGGCTGGATGGGTCTTGACATCGGTGAAAAGACGCAGGAACTCTTCTCGAAGACCATCCAGGGCGCTGGTACCGTGGTATGGAACGGCCCGATGGGCGTATCCGAATGGGAAAACTTCGCTTCCGGTACCCGTGCCGTTGCCAAAGCGGTCGCAGAATCCGGCGCGGTTTCCATCATCGGCGGCGGCGATTCCGCAGCAGCTGTTGAACAGCTCGGCTTCGCTGACAAGATGACCCACATCTCCACCGGCGGCGGCGCGTCCCTCGAATTCCTCGAAGGTCTCGAACTCCCCGGCATCGCCTGCCTGCTGGATAAATAAGTCAATCAAATAGAGGTTTGCGGGGAAAACTTTTTTGAAAAAAAGTTTTCCCCGCAAACCTTTCCAAAAACTTTCCATCGATTGTGGTGACATAGGTAAGTGCAGATTGACAGGAACAAAACGTCCGTACACTGCACGAACGCTTTTAAAAAACAATAAAGAGGTAGAAAAATGAAGAAAGAATCCCGTAAGGTAATTATTGCCGGTAACTGGAAAATGAACATGACTCCCCGCGCCGCTGCCGAAGCTGCCGCAAAAACCGCGGAGCTGACCGCCGGAAAGACCGGCTGTGAGGTAGTTCTCTGCGTTCCGTTCGTTGATATCGCGCCTGCCATCGAAGCAACCCGCGGCACGAACGTCAAAATCGGCGCACAGAACGTCCACTTCAAGGAAAAGGGCGCGTACACCGGCGAAATCGCAGCCGATATGCTTGTGGAATCCGGTGTGGAATACGTCATCGTCGGTCACTCCGAACGGAGAGAGTACTTCGGTGAAACCGATGAAACCGTCAACCTCCGCACCAAGGCGGCACTGAACGCCGGCCTGAAGGTGATCCTCTGCCTCGGCGAAGTTCTAAAACAGCGTCAGGCAGGCATCACGGAAGAAATCGTCGCAATGCAGACCAAGCTCGACCTCGCGG
This sequence comes from Eubacteriales bacterium, assembly GCA_051892315.1. Classification (GTDB taxonomy): domain Bacteria; phylum Bacillota; class Clostridia; order Oscillospirales; family CAG-272; genus UMGS1696. The sequence goes on along the minus strand of JBJFGC010000364.1, from coordinate 2,115 downwards.
GCATTCCGGCGGATCAGATCGGCAATGTCATCATCGCATACGAACCCGTCTGGGCCATCGGCACCGGCCTCACCGCAACCCCCGAGCAGGCCGAAGAAGTCTGCGCTCTCATCCGTGCGACCGTTGCAAAGCTCTACGGCGACGACGCAGCCGAAGCCATGACCATCCAGTACGGCGGTTCCATGAACGACGGCAACGCGGCCGAACTCCTCGCCAAGGTTGACGTTGACGGCGGTCTCATCGGCGGCGCGTCCCTCGTTCCCGAAAAGTTCGCAAAGATTGTTGAAGCAGCACAGTAAACAAAGCCTCTCCGCAAGTCTCGGATAACGACCATCTTGCAACGCATGAGCTTGTCATCTTTTCAGGATGGCGGGCTCTTTTGCTTTTCCATTCCATACATACGAGGTATTTTCCTATGAACTCCACCCCCTTCCCCTATGACGATCTCGCGCTGCTCACCGTTGAGCTGCCCGATTCGCTCAAGAATCTCCGCTACAGCGGACGCTTCACGGAGGAGCTTGCCGAAATCGACCGTCTTCTCTCCGACGAAACGCACCCGCACTATGACCCCATCATGACCGCACGTCTGAAGCTCGAGCGGTTTCTCGCCGCTGGTCTCGCCGAAGATTACCGCACCTCCTTTGCCGGAATGACGGCGCTCTTCCGGGAAAAACATCCCTCCTTCACCGAAGCCAACCTCACCGACCTTGTCAATTCCGGTCACGCCGACTACCTTCTCCGTCCCGACGGAATGTATTTCCAGAACGACGCCTACGCCAATCTCCGTGACTGCTGCGCCGGCTATCTGGCCCGTCTGGAGGATCCGGCGTATTCCCCCACGGCCCGTCCCGGCGAGGAGCATCTGGAAAACCAAAAAATCATGCGCGAGACCGGCCGCCACACATGGCGGTATCAGATCCGCGAGTCCATCGCGCCCGACGAAGCGCACGAGCGTCCCGGCAAAGAGGTGCGCGTCTGGCTGCCGTTTCCGGCCATCACGCCGGAACAAAGCGGCATCCGTCTTGTGGAGGCGTCTCATCCGGCGTACATCACCGACGGCCCCATCCGCACAGCGTACGCCGAATTCCCGTACCATACCGGCGAACGGTTTGAAATCACCGTCGCATTCACGAACACGGCGGTCTACCACCCGCTGTGCGAAGACGCCGCGACCGACGAGCTTCCGCCGGAGGTCCGTCCGTATCTGGAAGAAGTTGAGCCGCACATCGTCTTCACGCCTTATCTGAAGAAACTGGCCGCCTACCTCACCGCGGGTACAAAAAATCCGCTGGCAAAGGCGCGCCGCGTTTACGATTACGTCACGACCCATGTGCTGTACTCCTACATGCGCGAGTACCGTCTGCTCGACAACATTCCGATGTATGCCGCGCTCAACGGCCGCGGCGACTGCGGCGTTCAGGCGCTTTTGTTCATCACGCTCTGCCGCATCGCAGGCATTCCCGCGCGGTGGCAGTCGGGCAACGGCGTTCACCCCGCGCGCGGAGAAAGACGGGGTTACGTCGGCAGCCACGACTGGGCGATGTTCTACGTCGCGCCGTACGGCTGGCTCCCCTGCGACCCGTCCTACGGCGGCGGTGCCAGGGAAAACGGAGACGAGCAGACATGGAACTGGTACTTCGGCAACCTCGACCCCTACCGCTACATCACCTGCACCGAATTCCAGCGTCAGCTCGATCCGCCCAAAACCTACATGCGTCTTGATCCCTACGACAACCAGTCCGGCGAGCTGGAATACCGCGACGAAGTTCTTTCGTTCTCCGATGTGAACGCTTCCAAACGTCTGCTGGAAGCAGAACGGCTCCAACTCCAATAAAAACGGAAGAAAGAAAAATCAAAGCCCGCGCAGAGGTCCGTTTTCTCTGCGCGGGCCCTGTTTTTCAAATACAAAATCAGTAGGCACATTCGGTACATATGTATTGTTTTCATGATCCGAATAACCGCCCTGAATACCTCCCCTGTAAACGTGAAAGCAAGCATTTATGTTTTCATCCAATATCGATTGCATACGAACCACAGCGGTTCCGCTGTTGATAACAAACCTAATTTCAACACCGGTAGAAGAAACATTCATATGCTTTCCATTAGGAGCCTCCA
>JBJFGC010000363.1:0-2308 GCA_051892315.1 Eubacteriales bacterium | reverse complement strand
GAAACGTCGGCGGCATCCGCTGTGTCGAAATGGGACTCGGCGAGCCGGACGAAAGCGGCCGCCGCCGTCCGGTGGCCATGGAAGGCTCTGACTTTACCATTGATGTAGACTGCGTGATTATGGCCATCGGCACCAGCCCGAACCCGCTCATCAAGTCCACGACCGAGGGACTGGAGTGCACGAAGTGGGGCGGTATCGTGACCGACGAAACCGGCAAAACCTCCCGTACCGCTGTCTATGCGGGCGGTGACGCTGTAACCGGTGCCGCAACGGTCATCCTTGCCATGGGTGCCGGCAAAACTGCCGCTGCTGCGATTGACGAATCGATCATGAAGAAATAAGAAAATGCGGGGGAAAACTTTTGTCACCAAAAGCTTTCCCCCGCGCTCCCTTTCTTTTCGCTCCATTGAACCATAGAAAATTTCAGGATTTTGTTGGAATAAGTTATCGCATCATGTTTTCCCATAGGATAAAACAGAGAACCTGTCCATTTTTTTCGTCAATTTTCCACAAATTCATAAAAAGTTCACAATGCACGCGGAACTTTTTTCCTGTGACCTGCGTCTAACGAAAAAACGATAAAAAGACGATGGACCTTATGAAGAAAAAAGTCATCCGTGTGTTTTCCATTCTGGCTCTTACCGGGCTTTCACTCCTTGCGGCGGGCGTTGCCGCGTTCTTTCTTCTCATCGTGGCGGGGGTATCCCCGAAGCTGCAGACCATATGGATCTGTTCTGCGATGCGTACCATGTCGCATAAATATCTCGCAACCGCGTTTTTCTCGGACGATTACATCGCGCAGGTTATGGAAGCCAATTCCGTCGACGACAGCGGTTACGATTCCGAAATCCTGTCGTTTGCCCCAAAAACGGAGGAGCCGGAGACGGAACCTGAGCCGGAACCGGACCCGGAAGCCGGTCTGGATGAACTTCTCATCGATGTGCCGGAAACCGAGGAAGAAACCGAAGAACCTGTACCGGAAACGGAGCCTGAAACCGAGGCGGAAACCGAGACGGAACCTGTGCCGGAGACGGAAGCGGAAACGGAAGCTGTCTCCGACGGGCCGGACTACCTTGCGGAGGGCTATGAGATGCTGGAGGATGGTCTGTACCTCAAGGAAGTATCCGGTCTGACGTGGCGCGGATATGTTATGCTGATCGAGGACCCGCTGCGCGTGAAGCTGGTCGACACTTCTCAGCAATACGCCTGTGGGGAAAACGTCATGACGATGACGACCAACGCCGGTGCGGTCGCGGGCATGAACGGCGGCGGTTTTCAGGACGGCGCGAACTACGATTCCAACGGCGGCATGCCGGCGGGACTTCTCATTGAAAACAGTCAGCTTGTGTACCCGTTTGTGATCGATGAGACGGTGTATAACCTGATCGGCATCAACGAGGAAGGAGCGCTCATTCTGCGGCACTGTACCGCGTCGTGGGCGCTGGAGAACCACATTGTCAGCGCGGTTTCTTTTTCGCCCTTCCTTGTCGTCAACGGAGAAGGGCTGATCAAGGAGGGAAGCGGCGGCTGGGGAATCGCGCCGAGAACCGCCATCGGTCAGAGGGAGACGGGAGAATTCCTGTTTCTTGTGATCGACGGACGGCAGGTGGATTGGAGCATCGGCTGTGACCTCGACGTCCTGCAGGAAGTGATGCTGGCGGAAGGCGCATACAACGCGGCTATGCTCGACGGCGGAAGCTCCACCGCGATGGTGTACAACGGAGAATATGTGAACCGTCCGAGCCTCGGTCACGAACGCTGGATCAACAACTGCTTTGTCGTTATGCCGAAGGAAGATGGAGAAAAACAGGGATGAAAGCCGTTCTTTTCGATTTGTACGAAACACTCATCACCGAATGGAGTGGTGAAAAATATACCTCGGCCGAATGCGCGGCTGACCTTGGGGTGAGCACTCCGGTGTTCCGTGAGCACTGGGAAGCGCTGCACGATGCGATGAACACCGGCGCGCTTACTTACAAACAGGCGCTGTGCCGAATCGGCATGTCCGCCGGTGTGCCGCTGTCCGAGGAGGATCTCGCAAAGGTTTATGCCCGTCGTCTGGCGACCAAATCCGCCTGCTTTGCGCATATCGATCCCTCTGTTTCCGCCATGCTGGAAGCGCTGAAACGGGCGGGTTACCGTCTCGGACTGTGCAGCAACTGTTCTGCGGAGGAAGTCGCCGCACTGGATTCCTCCATTCTGCGGCCGTATTTTGATGCGGTGGTTCTTTCCTATGAAGTGGGGATGGCCAAGCCGGATCCGCGCATCTTTCTTCGGACGGCCGAAGGTCTCGCGGTCGCGCCGGAGG
>JBJFGC010000362.1:0-9075 GCA_051892315.1 Eubacteriales bacterium | reverse complement strand
TCTCTGCTGTTGATGTTGAAGCTCGATGAGGTTTTCAGACCGGTGGCGTTGATTTCTGCGTTCTTGACCGTGATGTTGTAGTCGGTCGCGGAGGTCATTCCCTCGATGTTCAGTGTGCAGTTGTTAGCCTGAATCTCAAAAATCTTGATTTCCTTGTCCCGGCTCAGATACAGGTTGACTACCTTTTTGGTGTTTGCGGTTTCCTTCTGGTCCTTTGCAAAGTTCAGTATGTACCGCATCCCCTTGAAGGAAAAGCCGTTTTCCCAGAATTTCAGCATGGAGGTGATGTCCGGTATTTCCGAGAAGCTCAGAACCCGGTTGGCGGCGGAGAGGTTGTAGTAGTTCTCGCGGAAGTTCACAAACTCAATGCAGGATTTGTCACTTCTTCCGATGATGTTGATTTCCGCATCGGAGACAATCAGCTCAATTTTGGAGATTTCCGATTCCGTGAGGTCGACTGTGTTGACCAGCCCGTCCTCGCGGGTTTCGGAAAACAGAAATTCGCCGTTGGCTTTCGCCATATTCTGTGCAATGATGCACGTCACAAGGCCGAGCACCACAAGAAGCGCCGCGATAATGAGCGAAACGATGGAGGTTGGTTTCACAGCTTATAGCACTCCCTTCTGACGACAAAGAATAGATTTTTCAGCTTTCCGCAGACCCATCCGAGAAGATTGCCGACGAGCGAAATCAGCCACGGAAGCAGGCGGATAGCCACGTTGTAGAGAAGCACCGACACAAACAGGACCGCGCCGGCGACCATAATGCCGAGGCCGATTTCATAGATTCCGGCGGCCAGAAAGCTGAAAAGCTGTGTAATCCCGAAGATGATGCCGACCAGGGAAACGCCGGCTCCGCAGGCTGCAATGGCAATCAGGACGGCAATCAATCCGACAATGAGTGCTGACAGCCCGATAAATACGGCCGCGAACGCGCCGAACAGCACGACGGCCAAACCAAGCGTAATTGGAAGCGTGAGAAAGAGACCGACCCAGAAAAGGATCATGCCGCGCGTTGTGACATCTTCTCCGGGCGAATAGGTGTAATAATCATCCTCCTCATCCATAGGCGGAAGATCGATTTTTTTCCGTTGAAGCGCCGTGTCCGGTGGGGGAGCGGAACTGCTGTTCGGACGGACTGGCGGACTTTGCGGACGGGGCTTTGGAGCAGGCGCCGGTGCGGATGGCGCGGATGCGGAAGGCTGGGCGGGCTGCACAACGGTGTTTCGCGTATTCTTTTTCAGAATCAGCGCGATGCTGTCCGCGAGCTGCTCGACTTCGCTGCCGGAGTGAATGGCTTCAATTTCCGAAAGATCATCGCTGGTAAAGGTACGCCGGAGATTGGAGACATGCTTCTTCGCAGTTTCACCTGGAATTCCGCGTTCGATCAGAGCCGATTCCAGCTCTCTCATGAAAATATTCAATTCCATTCGTTCGATTCACCTCTCTTTTGGGATTTTATCCGTGGATTTTTCGTACGGTATGTGCTATAATGATAAGAACAAACAGAAAGAACGATCGGACAAAACCGTACGCCGCGGGCGGGGAAGGGCAGCCTTTGGAAAAAGCGTTTCCCCATTGTTTTCGTTTTTCTATATTCTATCAAAAAATGGAGGAATAATCAATATGAGAATGAGAAAAAAACGGCATGGAAGTGAAAGACTTCTCGCACTTTTTTCGCTTTTATACCCGGATACCACGCAAGGATGGATAAATCCCGCCGAGGTATTCGGAAATGACAATCCTCTCAAGCTGGAAGTCGGCTGCGGCAAGGGCGATTTTATCACGACGCTTTCCCAGCGTGACGCGGACTTCAATTATCTTGCTCTGGAGCGGGTGTCGGACGTGGCAGTCTGTGCGGTGGAGAAATATGCGCACAGCCGCGGACTGGGTTCCCTTGGTGCCAACGGCGGCTGGCTGGCTCCGGATGGTCAGCTTTACAAAAACGGCGCGTCGTGGGATATTCCGGCGGAGCTGCGCGGCAACGTCCGTTTTATCGTCGGTGAGGCGAACGATGTTGTATCGCGTATGCCGGACCATTCGCTGGCCGGCATTCTTGCGAACTTCAGCGATCCGTGGTCGCGCAAATGCACCTATGAAAAGAGACGTCTGACGCATCCGGTTTATCTCGAAAACTACCGCCGCGTTCTGACCCCGGACGGACTTTTCTCCTTCAAAACCGACGACGAGACACTGTTTGACTATACCGTCGAGATGCTTCCGGCGTGCGGATTTGAAATCGTCTTTGAGACCCGCGATCTTCATGCTTCCTGCCGCGCGGCAACCAACATTGTGACCGAATACGAGCGGAATTTTGTGAATCAGGGAATCCGCATCAAGATGCTCGAAGCGTCGCCTGTGAGAGGGAAGTAAAGATTTCCGGGGCGCTGTTGCGGAAAAACTCCCCGTTGGCACGTACATAAATAAAAAAACACTTGACAGATAGCCCCGCAAGTGGTATAATCCTATAGTATCGACAGAATGCCCTTATGAGTATATTTTTACATCAATAATTATAGCATATTTTTTATGATTTGTCAAGAGTTTTGCGAAAATTTATGAATATTTCTTTTTAAAATTTAGGACGGGCTCTGTCAGGAAGCTCTGAAAACGGGGGATATTATGAACGGACTGATATCATTTGAAAACCTTGCTTTGCAGCCGGTGTCCAGAGAAATTCTCGATCTCAACAAAGTGTCGCAGGAATACGGGCTGGTCCTGAACGAGGAGGAAGCGCGCGAACTGTCCGACACGAGAAACACGGCACTCACCGAAAACGAACGGGTGGAAACCGGTGTCGGCGCGGTTGCAAAGATCATCCGGCGTTTCTGTACATCGCATTACATCACACAGGAGAACTATACCTACGTTCTTAACGAGGTTACGTACCTTTTTTATTACATCAAGACCGAAACGGACGACCAGATCAGTGACGAGGACCTGATTGACGAGTTGTTCAGCCGTTTTGAACTGCGCTGCCGCGGAAGCGTTGACACGCTGGAAAATGTGGAGGCCGAGCGCATCATCCGCAAGGTCAACAGCGGTGAGCATTATTTCGAGTGGTATGCTGACCGGGACGAACTGGATTACGATGCGCGCACCGGTCTGCGGGATGCGCCGAAGGAATCCGTGGACGAAGCTTACGGGAACGATTATTTTGCCGACGATACCCCGGCGGATCACGACCGCTACGAGGATGAGGAGGATTACGATTACGACCGGGACGATGTCTTTGACGTTGACGCATTTGACGAATTCTACGACCGCGACCGCGCAGAGAACGACGACCGGAACGATTACGAAAATCCCGATGCCGCACACGAATACGACGACGATGACGACTATTCTTATTTGAACGAGGAGGATGACGACGATGAATAACGGAAACGGACTGATTGCGTACGATTCGCTGCGGCCCGCAGCCATTTCCTCCGCGGACTACACCAACACACTCGCCGCGGAGGCGCTTCATGCGGGTCTTTTTACGGAGGAAGATATCCATCGTCTTCAGAACGGACTGATGGAAACGCTTGCCGAGGTTATCGGCTATTATTCCCGGAACCAATCCACGTCCGTGAAGACCGAAACGGCGAAGGAGCTGACGCTGTCCATTCTGTACAACATTGACACGCATCTTCTCTCGCTGGGCGACCACAGGATCGCCGCAGAGGAACTGCGAGAAAAGCGTCTGAGCGATCTCTACGGCAAGGGGTATCTCATCAATTCAAAGCGGTTTGAACGTGCGAAGGTTCTCTACGCACGCGCTCGTTACACCAGGCTGAAGAACGCTTCCATGGAATACAACAAGACCCTGGACGTTAAGCTGAAGAACTACTTTGCCTCCTATGACGCGCGCTTCAACGCGCACGCGAAGGCGTACGTCACCCTGTCCGAGTATGGGATTCGCGGGGCATTCCGGATGGACCAGATGGAGGGGATGCTGAACCGGCTGCTGGCAGTCAACGCCGGCCGGTCGGCAGACATCACACTGGATCCCGGCACTGACGGCGCAGGAGAATGAGAACGACGCAATTGAAGACGGTCATGATGCCGATCACAAGATCCGCGAGCGTCCACATCACCGGCGAGGAGAGGACGGCGCCGGCCATGGTGCAGCCGGCCGAGGCGAGGTAATACAGCAGGAGAGGGAGTTTTTTGCGGGTGAGGTAGCCGATGGCGACGGTACCATAATAGATCTGGGCAATGATGGTTCCGTAGGCGAACAGGACGACGGCCGCGATAAGAATGCAGTACACCGCGTTGCCAGCCAGAGCGCGGAAGGCATCGAGAGTTACGGGAGCGGTATCCGCGTCGGTTTTCCATGGAATTACGGAAAAGCGGCGGTCGGCAGCGAGCAGGACAAAGGCGGTCATGGTGCAGAGGATCAGAGTATCGAAAACGACCTCGAGCACACCGCAGCAGGCCTGATGATGCGGACTTTTGGTATCGGAGACCGCGTGAGCGGTCGGGGAGGTACCGCATCCGGCTTCGTTGGAAAAAATCCCGCGCATGACGCCGAAACGAATGCCCTCGCGTACCGTGAACCCGACAGTTCCCCCAAAAAAGGCGCGCGGCGCAAAGGCGGAACGGAAGATATCGGCGACGATTTCCGGCAGCAGCGAGGCGTTCTTCACAAGAATGGTCACGGCGATGATCATGTAGACCGCAGTGAGCGGCGGCATGAGCTTTGCCGTGATTTTTTCAATTTTCCGGCTTCCGTAAAGCAGGGAAGCAAGCACGAGAAGGCCGAGAACTACGCCGCAGATCAGGCGTTTTCCTTCCGGCATCACGCAGGCCGCGGCGTTGGCCTGAACGATATTTCCGGTAACGAGCGAATTCAGGCAGCACAGGACGGCAAACACGCCGCCCAAAGCGGCGGAGACGGAGTAGGGCAGGTTTGGGGACAGGCCGTCCCGGATGTAGTACATTGCGCCGCCGTACCACTGTCCGTCGGAGCGGCGGTATTTGACGGCGAGGTAGACCTCGGCATATTTGACAACGATGGACACAAACGCACCGGCCCACATCCAGAAGACGGCTCCCGGACCGCCGGACACCAGGGCAGACGCTACGCCGGTGAGATTCCCGACCCCAAGGGTTCCAGCCAGTGCCATGGACAAAGCGGCAAAAGGGCTGCTCCCCGCGTTCTCCGGTCGGTCGCGCAGCGCATGCACGAAAGCCTTGGGACGCAGCAGCCGTCCCGGCCGAATATAGGACAGCAGGCACACGGCTGCCGCAAGCAGCATGGCCGGTGTCAGCCATGAACCGAGGAGGTTTGCGATCTTCTCAAAAAATGCCATGAAGGGTACCTCTTGGGGGATGGTATGGGAGGGGCAAAGCCTCAACGTTTTCCCTCTTTTTACTGAAAAAACAATTTACCAATTGACAATACTGTAAAAATCGTATATAATTTATAAATAACGTAGGAATCGAGAGCTTGCCTGACGGGACTCTTACCAAATTTTTATTCATGCGGAGGAAGTTTCATGCGTCTGAAGAAGACTTTGTATCTATTTTTTGCGGCGGCGTTGGTTGGGGTGTCCATGCTGGCCTGCGCGGAAACCGTGGAGCCTGTTGAAAACGAGACGGCGGAGATGATGGTTGTAGAAACGACAGCGGCTCAGCTGGCGGTTCCGAAGGATGAGTACATTCTGAACTTTGGGGTCACACCGGAGGGAGCAGGGTACCTGTCGGGCATCGCGTCGCAAACTCTGCGTAAGGGGGAAAAAAGCACGACGGTCGAGGCGGTCGCATCTCCCGGGTACACCTTTGTCAAGTGGAGCGACGGTGAAAAGGATGCGATCCATAAGCCGATGACTGTCAGCGAGAGCCAGACCGTGTACGCCATCTTTGAGCAGTCCATTGACTCCTGCCCGGTGATCTACATCACCACCGAAAACGGTGTGGATGTCCAGTCCGACTGGCAGTACATAAATTGTACCATCAGCGTTGACAATATTGAAAAGCGATACGTCGTGAACGAGGCACAGGCAACGATCAAATGCCGCGGCAACGCCTCCATGGGCTGGCCGAAAAAATCGTATACATTGAAATTCGCGGAAAGTCAGAAGCTTGGCGGCCTCGGCGAAGGAAAAAGCAAAAACTGGGTTCTCGTCTCCAATCACTGCGACCAGTCCCTTCTGCGCAACCATGCGGCCTTCTGGCTCCAGCGGAATATGGACGGAATCGAATGGGCACCGGACTGCCGGCCGGTTGACGTTTACCTGAACGGCAGCTATCGCGGAAGCTATATGCTCATTGAAAAAGTGACGGTAAACGAAAACCGCGTCAACATCGTCAACGGCAAAGAAAATCCCGCGGTCGACGCTGACTTTATGGTTGAGCTGGATAACTACGCTTATAAAGCCGGTGACAATGGCATTGTCTGGTTCACTGCAAAGAGTTTTCCGTACGAAATCCGCGGCGAGGACAACCTGACGGCTGAACGCTGCGCTTACATCGACCAGTGGGTGACGGACGCTTACGTGACGGCGTGCGACGGTACCGAGGAGGAAATCCGCGCGGTGCTGGACATTGATTCCCTCATCGATACCTACCTCGTAGAGGAGATTATGAAAAATATTGACTGCGGCTGGTCGAGCTTCTTCCTGTACCGCCGCGACGGAAAGTTGTATTTCGGCCCCGGCTGGGACTTTGACCTTGCCGCCGGCAACGACTACCGCCTGGATAACGGTGATTACAAGGGCCTTTACGCGGGACTAAGCAACGGTTTCGGCCAGCAGAACCCGTGGTTCCTGCGTCTGATGGAAAAGGAATGGTTCCGGAAGGAAGCAGCCGCCCGCTTCTTTGAATTGGAGGAAAAAGGGATTTTCGATAAAATGTTCATCGAACTGGACAACGTTTACGCCGTCTGCGCGGAATCCTTCGAACATAATTTTGAAAAATGGCCGATTTTCGGACAGCGTATGAACATGGAAACCGATCTCATCCTGTCCTTCGATACCGTCGAGGAGCACTTCAATTACCTGAAAGAATGGCTCGGCAACCGTCTCCTCTGGCTGTATGACGAATATGAGAAAATTCTGGGAGAATAAAATGGGCGGATCGTTGGGAATTCTGCCGTTTTCGTAAAAAACAAACAAAAAGCTGCGGTGTTTTGAGCCGCAGTTTTTTTGTGTATAAAGATTCGCGGTGCTTTACAAAACGGCATGAATATGCTATAATATTATGAATAAAAAAGTATCCTCAAAGAAAAGGTTTCTCAGAAAAGAGGTTTCTATGTATAAAATTGTTCGAAAAAAGGTGCTGAATCCCACCGTTATCCAGATGGAAATTCAGGCGCCTCTGGTTGCGAAAAAGGCGGAAGCCGGACAGTTCATCATTCTTCGGGTTGACGAGGACGGGGAACGGATTCCCCTGACCGTAGCGGACTATGACCGCGAAAACGGTACGGTTACGATTATTTTTCAGAAGGTCGGCGCGACGACGGATCAGCTTGCTGAACGGAACGAGGGTGACTGCATCAGCGATTTCGCAGGCCCTCTCGGCCGTGCGACGCACACAGAAGGTCTCCGGAAGGTCGCTGTGGTCGGCGGAGGGGTTGGATGCGCGATTGCTTATCCTGTTGCCAAAAAGCTGCATAACGCCGGCTGTGAGGTTCACTCGATCGTCGGCTTCCGTAACCGCGATCTCGTGATTCTCGAGGACGACTTCCGTGCCGTTTCTGAGAAATTCGTCCTCATGTCCGATGACGGGTCGGCCGGCGAAAAGGGCCTTGTCACCGATGCTCTTCGCGCCCTGATCGAGTCCGGCGAACGCTACGATGAGGTCATCGCCATCGGTCCGCTGGTCATGATGAAATTTGTGGCCGCACTCACCCGCGAATTCGGCATAAAAACCGTTGTCAGCATGAATCCCATCATGATCGATGGTACCGGTATGTGTGGCGGCTGTCGTCTTACGGTCGGCGGAAAAACCAAATTTGCCTGCGTCGACGGGCCGGAATTTGATGGCCACGAGGTTGATTTTGACGAAGCGATGAAGCGCGGCGGCATGTACCGTGATTTTGAGCGTCATGCCCGCGAAGCGTCCTGCGCTCTGTTTTCCAAGGAGGTAAAGTAAAATGCCCAATATGTCCCCGAAAAAGAATGAAATGCCCTCCCAGAATCCGGAGATCCGCCGGACCAACTATGAGGAGGTCGCCCTCGGCTATACGGAGGAAATTGCCGTTGCGGAGGCCGGCCGCTGCCTGAACTGCAAAAATATGCCCTGCGTTACCGGATGTCCCGTCGGAATCCAGATTCCGCACTTCATCCAGAAAATCGCCGATCGCGATTATGAGGGGGCATACCGCATTCTTTCCGAATCCAGCTCGCTTCCGGCGGTCTGTGGCCGCGTCTGCCCGCAGGAATCCCAATGCGAAGCCAAGTGTGTCCGCGGCATCAAGGGAGAACCGGTCGGCATCGGGCGTCTGGAGCGATTTGCGGCAGACTGGCACAACGAGCATGTCACCGAGCTTCCGGAAAAGCCGGAATCCAACGGACACCGCGTGGCGGTCATCGGCTCCGGACCGTCCGGCCTGACGTGCGCGGGGGACCTCGCACGGAAGGGCTACGACGTGACCGTCTTTGAGGCGCTTCATACGGCGGGCGGCGTGCTGGTTTACGGGATTCCGGAATTTCGTCTTCCGAAATCCATCGTAAAGAAGGAAATTGACACGCTCTGCGCGCTGGGCGTCAAAATTGAAACCAATATGGTCATCGGCAGGGTTCTTTCCATCGACGAGCTGCTTGAGGATGGTTTTGAGGCCGTTTACATCGGGACGGGAGCGGGGCTCCCCCGTTTCATGGGAATCCCGGGCGAAAACCTCTGCGGCGTTTACTCCGCCAACGAATTCCTCACCCGCATTAACTTGATGAAGGCCTACAAAGCCGACGCCGCGACGCCGATTCAGCACGCAAAAAGCGTGGCTGTGGTCGGCGGAGGCAACGTCGCCATGGACGCGGCACGCTGTGCAAAGCGTCTCGGTGCGGAGAACGTTTACATCGTCTACCGCCGCGGCGAAGCAGAGCTTCCGGCGAGAGCGGAGGAAGTGGAGCATGCGAAGGAAGAGGGC
>JBJFGC010000361.1:0-2314 GCA_051892315.1 Eubacteriales bacterium | reverse complement strand
TAACGCAAGGGAAGATAAATACCCGCATGGGACAGCTTTTCGCTGCCGTCGTAAATGATTTTCAAATCGCCGTCATAGATTTTCATGGAATCCGCATCCTTCACCACGAGAAGCATATATAAGCCAACGTTGTCTGGATTTTCTGTATCCACCGGATAATCCAGAAGCTGAAAATAATACTTGTCCTGCGTTGTGCTGACAGAATAATAAGAGCTGACTTCCTTGAGATGAATGCCGTCGCTGCTGGATTCGTAGACAGTCGGTCCGCTGAGTTTCTCGTAGGCTGTGACGTCGCCTTGGACAAAGTCAAACAGCGACGCTGTGTTTCCCTCGAAATCTTCTGTATCTTCCAGGGCTTTGACCGAAAACAGCGCGGAAAGCGCGTCACTGTCCCTTGCTTCCATGGCGGCCAAAATCGCCTCCAACCTGGCCTCGGCATCCCGTTCGGACGTGTCTTGCTCCAGCAGCTGGAGCCTGGAACGGAGCATCTGCCCGCTGCCGTTGTTCGCCGCTGCGGAGCAGCTGCACAAAAGGAACGTGAAAACAAGTATGAAACAGCCGAGCATACCTTTTTTCCGCATAACGCCGTCCTCCCTGTAGTTTTTGTAATTCTATGATATCCAAACTGGGACGCCCTGGCAACTGTATTGCGCTTCCCATGTTCCAAACACCTCCTGAAAATAGGCGCGGTAGGAGCGAAGTGCGTTTTCTTGCAGATAAAGCAGGCTGTCTGTGGTAACGTCAACTGATTTTGGGAAGCTTGTATCGGTGTGGCAGAGCAGCAAAACCTGATCTGTTTCGTTGTAGACAGGCGTTTTTCGCAGTTCCAGGGCTTCCCAAAGAATATCGGCGGCTTGTGAAGATAGATCGTAGACAGCCAGGTTTCCATCAGGCGTTCCGAAAAAGAAGGATGCGCCGTCCTCTTTCCAGCATGGGTATTGACCGGCGCTCAGACGCTCTGTTTCTCCGGTTTCTGTGTCCAGCCGCACGATCCGGAACGGCGCGCCGTCACAATCGGAGGCTTCTTCTACATAGAGGACAGACCGGCCGCTTCTTTGTATGCCGCTGTAAGGATGCACAGGCGTCGAACAAAGTTTTTGAATCACGCCGTCCCGGTAAGTCCAGATATAGGCGTCGTTCAGAAGCAGCCCGTTCCGTTCCTCGTTTGTCTCCGCGGCGATGAAATACACGCATTGCTCCACCATCACAGGCTGCTGCCAGATGTATTGCGGTGTGGAAAACAGATGGGTTTCCGTGCCGTTATCGTAAGCATACACCTCGGTCTGTTCCGGCCCGTTCTGTGCGATCAGGAGGTAGGTCCCTTCTGCGGCGCTGAATGCCGCAGGCGAGAGGACTCGCGTCTCCCCGGTTTCCATATCGATGGATCGAATCTCGCCGCTGTTCTGTAAAATCGCTAAATTCCGGGATATTCCGCCCTCCGGGCGAATCCGCAGGTAGCTTCCGCATGCGGTCAGCTCCAGAAGGCAAGCAGCCAGAATGCCTGCGGCCAAGGCTTGAATTCGTCTGTTCAATCGGAACCTCCGTTCTTATTTGGTACGCACTCGTCGCGAACCTCTCTGTAGGGCGCGGCGACCCGACGCGCCGTTGGGCAGCCGGTCATGGGACGCAGCTGCCTGGGAATTCTTCCTGTAAAACGGAAACGATGTTGGATGATTTCATTGACTTATTTCCTCCGGTTATATGGTCTCCGGCGGATGGGGATATTTCCGTTTCACGAAAAAGCGTGAACCGCAGGTTCGCTTCCTCGTAGGAGGAAAAAGCCCGCATGGCGCTGTCCCGTACATCGGGCATGGAACGGATGTAATTTATATATTGTATGACGCGGGCGGCAGACAAAAAAGGCGCGTCCCGCGGAACTTCCAGATAGCAGTGCGCCTGCAGCGTCAGCACGTCTTCCGGAATCTCCGAGATCTGCCGCTTCCCTGTGATCCGGCGCAAATGGTCCTCAAAGTCACAGACATTCACAAGCCGGATGTTAAGCGTGACGTAATCAAATGCAATGAGTTTTCCGTCGAAGACATAAAACGGTGTGAGGGACAGATTCTCCGCCGAGACCCATTCTTCGGAGTTAAGCGCCGCTTTCAAATCAGAGAAGGCGTACATCAGACCTTCATGCGGAACGTGAATCGCGGGAAGCGCTTCGACGATTTCACAAAATGCTTTCATAAATCTGGTCAGCTTCTTCCTGTAAAAATATCCTGTAGCTGCGGTCCGGATTGGACAACACATAATAGGCCATGACTGCGGTTCGGGCTTTCATATCCATAGCAATCACCGTTTTCCCGAAAGAACA